>NZ_JCAJRU010000202.1:0-9276 GCF_059447605.1 Paenibacillus sp. N119s
TTCGGTAGCATGGATCGTTGTCGTGTTGGTGTTGTTTCTTGCCATTTCCGGTATCGCTGGGGCTATGGGTAAGCCATTACGGTTGTCACTGGAAGCGGTTCGCAACCAACAGCCGATTACGCAATACGCTGGGAAAATGCGGATGTTCAGTACGCTGCTGGCTGTCTTCATGATTTTAATTACGATTTTAATGGTATACAGCCATATTATTTAACGAACCACTTGAGTTAGCTGCAAATGAAATAATGGTAAACGCTAGGTTTGAATAAAGCGGTCTGTGCAGAAAAAGCACAGGCGCTTTTTTGTATGCTCACATAGCTGGATTTTCCTTTTTTTCGTTTAACGGATAAGTTTGTGTGGTAAATCAGGAGTAGAGTGGATGCAAATGTTGCATCCTAAAAAATATCTGATTTTGAAGGGAGAATATATAATGGCTAAAAGCAACCAACCTCAGCAAACCTTACCCCCACAGCATCAGGAACAGCAACCGGGAATTGAGTCCAAAATGACACCTGCACCGCAATTTGAAAAACCAACTTACAAAGCGGCCGGTAAGCTCACAGGTAAAGTTGCACTGATTACCGGTGGAGACAGCGGAATTGGACGGGCTGTAGCTGTCACATATGCCAAAGAAGGTGCGGATGTAGCCATCGTCTACTTGAATGAGCATAAGGATGCGGAAGAAACCAAACGTCAAGTCGAACAGGAAGGACGCAAATGCGTGTTGATTCCTGGTGATATCGGTGATGACCAATTTGCCAAAAAAGCGGTGCAACAGACGGTGAACGAATTGGGCAAGCTCGACATTCTCGTGAACAATGCAGCCGAACAGCATCCACAGCAAAAGCTGGAGGATATCACGAAAGAACAGTTGGAGCGCACGTTCCGTACGAATATCTTCGGGATGTTTTTCCTGACACAAGCGGCATTGCCGCATTTGAAGAAAGGTAGCGCGATCGTCAATACAACGTCGATTACCGCGTACGCGGGGAATAAGACACTCATTGATTATTCCTCCACCAAAGGGGCAATCACATCATTCACACGCTCCCTTTCGCTCAATTTGGCGGAACAAGGGATTCGGGTGAACGCTGTTGCCCCAGGGCCGATCTGGACGCCGTTAATCCCATCCACATTTGATGCCAAGACGGTTAGCGAATTTGGAGGAACACAGCCTATGAAGCGCCCGGGTCAGCCGGAGGAATTGGCGCCAGCTTATGTATACCTTGCTTCAGACGATTCGTCTTATGTAAGCGGGCAGGTTATTCATATCAATGGCGGTGAAGTTGTAAACGGATAAGAGGCTGGAAAAGGTTGGGGCAGTATTACGCTCCAGCCTTTTTTCTTTTCACAGTGGAACATAATGCAGGTAGCCTGTAGAATGAACTTAACTTACATATAAGGATGGGCTTATTTTATGAAATCATTTCGTTTCAGGCTTACCCTGATCATGCTGATTTTGATTGGCGTATCTGTCCTGGCTGCCGGAATTACGATGGGACAAATTTTTAAAAATTCGAATATGAAGGTGCTAGAGGAGAACATGGGCCGAGAGATCGACCTGCTGCGCGCTACCTTCCCGTTTGTGAATGCTGATGCCCTATCCAGTACGGATTATGTCTCCTATTATTCTCAGAAGGCGAAGGAAATCGCCCGTTTGACCGATTCGCGAGTGACCTTCATTCGTAAGGACGGTACGGTGGTAGGGGATTCGTTAAGCGATCCACGCAAGATGGAAAACCATGCATCACGTGAAGAAATACGGCAAGCTGCGTCGGAGGGAATCGGTCGGACGATACGTTACAGCGAAACGTTGCAACGAAACATGCTATACGTCGCTGAGCCTGTCGTATCGGACAAAGGCTTTGACGGATATATCCGTTTGTCCATGAGTCTGAAAGCGGTGGAGGAAGGAATGCAGCGAGGCTGGACGGCGATCGGGATTGGTCTTGTGTTGCTCTTTATCGCGGCTGGTCTGGTGAGCTATCGTATTGCTCGCAGCCTTACCTCGCCTATTGAACATATCACAGGGGTAGCCAATCGTATTTCAGGCCTGGATTATGACGCAAGGGTCGGTATACAGCGCCGGGATGAGGTGGGGCAGCTGGGTGAAGCCATTAATCGCATGGCCGATAGTCTCCAAAACCAAATGAAAACGATACGCGACAATGAGGATCTCCTTCAGAGTGTCATGAGTAATATGACAGGCGGGATTCTGATGATTGATGCTCGTGAGTGTATTGCGCTCGTAAACCGTGAGTCTGAACGAATGCTCGGCGTTGTAGGCAAGCGGGTGACGGACAAGCCGTATCATGAGCTGAAAAAACACTATGAGCTCACAAAGCTAATTGAGGGCAGTATACAAAGCCGAGAAAGACTGCATGGTGAGGTGCATTTGTACAATCCTGAGGAACGACTCGTGTTGCTGGATGGTGTCCCTATGTATGAGGATGAAGGGGGATACCGGGGGATGTTGTTCCTTTTGCAGGATATTACAGCGATTCGGCGGCTGGAAAATATGCGAAGCGAATTTGTGGCAAACGTTTCCCATGAGCTGAAAACACCGATTGCCGCAGTCAAGGGTTTTGCCGAGACCTTGCTTGGTGGCGGGGTTAAAGATGAGGAAACAGCCCGTTCCTTTTTACAAATTATATATGATGAAAGCGAACGACTGAATCGACTGATCGGCGATATTTTGGAGCTTTCCAAAATCGAGTCCAAGCGGTCCCCGCTGGATTGCTCTCCGATTCATATCTCGTCTTTCATAGAATCGCTGCTGGAAAAACTGAACAATGTAGCTGCCAAAAAAAGAATTACCCTGCACATGGATATCCCGGATGAACTGTTTATGGAGGCAGATGAAGATAAGCTTCAGCAGATTTTCCTGAACCTTTTGTCGAATGGCATTAACTATACTCTTGATGGCGGTAAAGTAAAGATCAAAGTTATAACGTTGCAGCGGGACAATGAGACGGAAAAGGTCGTATTTACAGTCAGTGATACGGGCATTGGAATACCGAAGAAGGATTTGCCACGTATCTTTGAGCGCTTTTACCGGGTGGACAAAGGACGCTCTCGCAACTCGGGCGGAACGGGGTTGGGATTATCGATCGTCAAGCACTTGGTCGATTTGCATCATGGGACACTCTCGGTGGAAAGCGAGCTTGGTCTAGGCACTACGTTTACAGTTGAATTGCCGTTATTGCAACAGGAAGAATGAACTATAACATTTTTTACATTGTGTTAACAATGCCGTGATAAAATAAACGGGTGTCGCATGAGTATGGAAAAGATTTGAGGATTTTGACCAATGCGCCTTTAACAGGTAAACAGGAGATGAAGTTATTAATGGGACAACGTTTGCTGGTTATTGAGGATGAACCCACGCTTGCCAGATTGCTATCTTACAATTTAATACAAGAAGGTTTCGAAGTGGATACCGAGGATCATGGCACTGCTGGATTTGAAAGAGCCTCCAGAGAATCCTACGATTTGATCTTGCTGGATCTGATGCTGCCGGGGATGAACGGACTGGACATTCTGAGCAGACTTCGCCATCAGGGTCTGACGACACCTATCATTATTCTAACCGCTAAAAACGGAGAGGCTGAGGTTGTCCAAGGCTTGAAGTCAGGTGCTGATGACTACATTACCAAACCTTTTGGCGTTTCTGAGCTGCTGGCCCGCGTAACGGCTGTGCTGCGAAGAACATCCGGAGGGGATGAGGGAATGTTGACTGAACAGAAGGATGGCTCCAAAATCCAACTGGGCGAGCTGGAAATCTACCCTGAGAAATATGAAGTTATTCTTGGAGGTCAATCCATTAGCTTAAGACCGAAGGAATTTGAGGTATTACTTTATTTGTCCCGCAAGCCGGGTGTGGTCCTGACTCGGGATGATCTCATGAATGCCGTGTGGGGCTTTGACTACATTGGCGGTCAACGGACTGTGGATGTACACGTCAGTTCCTTACGCAAAAAACTGGAGCTTGATCCCGATTCAGTTCATATTGATTCGATCCGCGGAGTGGGATACAAGCTGGTTGTAAATAAAAAAAGAAGCGCTTCTCATTTGTTATAAATGAGGAGCGTTTTTCTTTTTCCCAGCAGTATCAGCGACTTTTATGTCCATTTTGTGATTTTACATTCTGTTAACGAAAATAACCGTTAAAATCAACAAATGACCGATATGATGTTCCCGTCACTTCAAGTAGTAAAAAAAAGGGGACTTCAGAACGATGATAACGGAACCAAAGACCCAGATGAGTTCCACTGCCGTGATTGAACGTGAAGCGTTCAAACCGATTACCACCTATGTGCCATATCGGGAGGTGCCGATCATTGGCACGGATATGTCTTGCAAAGAGCTGCTAGCGCTCATGAAAGCACAGGAAGATATCCCCTGTGTCATCGTCGTGGATAAAAATGATTTTCCTTTGGGCATTATCATGAGAGATGCATATAACCGTCATTTTACAGGCAGGTTTGCGGCGGCGTTGTTTTATGACAGACCGGCTTCCCTATTTGCCGATCCCAATACATTAATTGTGGATCTGAAAAGTCCGGCGGCAGAAATTGTGGAACAGGCGATGATGCGTGAAGATCAGCGTTTTTATGATTGTTTAGTGATTAAGGAAGGGACAAGATTACTCGGTGTACTCACCATCCGGGATATCCTATCTGTTGTTCAGCGTATGCAAAGAGAAGCAGACGAAGACCGAAGCGATGTAATTCGGCATAGCTATGACGGAGTTCAGCGCATTCGGACGACAGTTCTGGATGCAGCGAAAGAGGCTGATGACAGTGTGCAGCTAACCCGCTCAATGAGTGAATTATCCCGCCGTGGTAAAGGGGAGCTGGAGGATGTTCTGCTTTCTTATCATGCAGTGACGGAACAAATGAAGCGCCAGCATGAGCAGATGACGGCGCTAACCCAATCGCTGAATGATATAGCGGGGATGGCTTCATCCATTCGTGCACTGGCGGATCACAGTGGACTGCTGGCGATCAACGCCTCCATTGAAGCGGCCCATGCTGGCGAACATGGGCGTGGTTTTCAGATTGTGTCTCAAGAAGTTCGAAATATGTCACTCCAGACGAAAGCTTTTTCTGTACAGATTACAAGCTTACTCACTCATATCGAGCAAATGCTGCGTGACACCGCTGAACTGACAGATACGAGTTTGCAGCAGATTCACATAGGCTCTAAATATATATCTGCTGGAACTCAAACATTTTCCAAGTTATTACAGGCAGTTGGCGAAATAGAGGCTAAGAACAGCGAAATGTCTCGTTCTGCAGCAGAAGCAGCCTTGAATGCAGCCGGAATTGCACAGGAGCTTGAGCTGATGCTGAGTTCTTGATCATTTTACATACCGTTTACAAATCCACCACACTGAATTTACACACAGCTTATATAATCTTCATATTGTGCAAATCAGGTGCAATGCTTGAGGACCATAACTGCAACACGAAGGAGATCATAAATCCATGAATGATTCCGTAATCCGGATTGATAAGATGAATTTGTATTATGAAAAATTCCACGCGCTGAAACATATAAACCTGGATATTCCTGAAAAAACAGTAACAGCCTTCATCGGCCCCTCCGGCTGCGGCAAATCAACTTTGCTGCGTACCCTGAACCGGATGAATGACATGATACCGGGAACGCGTATTGAAGGCACTGTGAGCATCGCAGGTCAGGATATATATGGCGATACCATGGAAGTAGAAATGCTGCGTAAACAGGTGGGCATGGTCTTTCAACAGCCTAACCCGTTTCCCAAATCCATTTATGATAACGTGGCCTACGGTCCGCGTCTGCATGGAATTCGGCAAAAAGACAAGTTAGATGAACTGGTGGAGCAAAGTCTGCGGCAGGCAGCACTGTGGGAAGAGGTTAAAAATTTCCTGAAGCGTTCTGCTCTCAGCTTGTCCGGCGGACAGCAACAACGACTATGCATTGCCCGGGCGCTTGCTGTACAGCCTGACATTTTACTTATGGACGAGGCGACATCTGCGCTGGACCCGATTTCAACAATGAAAATTGAAGAACTGGTTCAAGAATTAAGAGACACGTATACCATCGTTATGGTGACGCATAACATGCATCAGGCAGCGCGTGTGTCCGGTCGAACTGCGTTCTTTTTGAATGGGGTTGTAGTGGAGTCAGCGGATACAGAGACGATGTTTTCCACGCCACAAGACTCACGTACGGAAGATTATATTTCCGGCCGTTTTGGCTAAAGGCAACCTGATGATTATAGGAGAAGGGGTGACTTCGAAATGATTCGTAGAAAAGGTTTTGATGAAGGATTAGAAGAACTGAGAGCCGTACTGCGCGAAATGGGTGCACACGTTTCGAAGGCGCTCGATCAGGCTATTGAATGTTTGCAGACCAAAAATACAGAGATGGCCCAGCGGGTGGTCAAAAATGATGCATCCCTTAATATAATGGAAGAAAATATTCTGGATATGGGCTCCAAGCTCATTATTACCCAGCAGCCAGTAGCGAAGGATTTACGCCGGATCATTGTTGCATTTAAAATTTCCAGTGATTTGGAACGTATGGGCGATCTGGCACTCGATATTGCCAAGGTCACACTTCGCTTGGAAGGACAGCAGATGATCAAGCCGCTGGTCGATATTCCACACATGGCTTCCATTGTTAAAGAAATGATTGACGATGCGATCAAATCCTATTTGGATGAAAATACGGATCTGGCTTACAAAATGGCCAAAGAGGATGATCGTGTGGATTCCATGTACAGCCATATGATCAGTGATCTATACGCTTTTATGGTAGAAAAGCCAGCAGAGGCTTCACAGGCCATGCTGCAATTGCTTGTAGGACGATACATTGAACGTATTGGCGACCATGCTACGAATATCGGTGAAAGCACTGTATATCTCGTGACCGGAGAGAGACCAGATTTAAACCAGTAGAGCTATGGGTATATAGCGGTTGTTTCCAACCCAGACTTGTCTTTGAGTAAAAGGCAAATTGGGCCAGGAAACAGCCGTTTTTTTCTGAAAAAGAGTCTTGTATGTTAAGATAGGAAGAGGAATGTGTAAAACGTAAGAACGTTACGAATGCATTGATGAACTTGCGAGGTGCGAAATGGATAAACTCATGCTTATAGATGGTAACAGTATTATATACCGGGCGTTTTTTGCTATGCCGCCGTTGACGAATTCAAGCGGACAACAGACGAACGCGGTGTATGGATTTACGACGATGTTATTACGGCTGTTGGAGGAGCACAAACCAACTCATATTTTGGTTGCCTTTGATGCTGGTAAAATTACGTTTCGCCATCAAGGATACGAGGATTACAAAGGTGGACGGGAGAAAACACCGCCGGAGCTGTCCCAGCAATTTCCGCTGCTGAAAGAGCTATTGACCGCCTTTGGTATTGCCCAATTTGAACTGGATGGCTATGAGGCAGACGATATTATAGGCACCCTGTCCAAAACAGCGGACGAAGCGGGCTTCAATGTGCTGGTTGTGACTGGTGACAAGGATATGCTTCAATTGGCTTCAGATCATGTCACGGTCGGCTTGACCCGCAAAGGGGTTACCGAGGTGGAAACGTATGGACCTGAACAAATTCAGGAACGTTACGGGTTGAAGCCGCTACAAATCATCGACCTTAAGGGTCTGATGGGCGATACGTCGGATAACATTCCTGGTATTCCGGGCGTGGGTGAGAAAACAGCGCTCAAGCTGCTGCATCAATATGGTTCAGTCGAAGAGGTGCTGGCGCACACGAATGAGCTGAAGGGTAAAATGAAAGAACGCGTGGAGACACATGCTGACGATGCGCGAATGAGCAAGGAATTGGCGACAATTTATCGGGATGTAACGTTGGACAAGCAGCTGAAAGATGTGGTCTTCAGCGGACTGCAGGCAGAGACGGCGGGACCTGCTCTGGCGAAGCTGGAGTTCAAATCCCTGCTGGATCGTTTATCCTTATCGGGCGAAGTCGGCAGTGCTGGAGTCGGCGTAGAGGAAGCCGCAGCAGATGTGACTGTGCTGGATGAAGAGCGGATTAGCGAATTGGTAGAAGTGCTGAATAACGTAGATGTGCTGCATGTGGAGACGCATGGTGATAACCCGCATCATGCTGAAATTATAGGCCTAGTATTTGCTGCAACGGGACGACAGTTTTTTATGACACTGGATGTTTTACAAAGCGATGCAGCTACCCCGATTCGCGCATGGCTTGCAGACTCTGAACGCAAAAAACGCGGTCATGATCTGCATCGTACGGACTTGGCTTTACACTGGCATGGAATTGAGTTTGCCGGCGCCGAGTTTGATGTGCAATTGGCTGGATACTTACTCGACCCGACAGATGCGAATCAGACATTGAGTGGGCTGGCAGCCAAGTATGGCTT
Organism: Paenibacillus sp. N119s; assembly: GCF_059447605.1. Taxonomy (NCBI): domain Bacteria; kingdom Bacillati; phylum Bacillota; class Bacilli; order Caryophanales; family Paenibacillaceae; genus Paenibacillus; species Paenibacillus sp. N119s. Next base: position 8,403 of record NZ_JCAJRU010000202.1, read on the forward strand.
GTCTTCAATTCGTCCAGACGACGAAGTGTTCGGCAAAGGAGCTAAATATAAAGTTCCTGACGTGGATGTACTATCCGATCATGTAGCGCGTAAGGCAGCGGTGATCGAAGCATTGGTACCTGTGCAGCAGGCGGAGCTGGAAAAGACGGAAATGCACAAGCTGTTCCATGAGCTGGAGATGCCTTTATCCCGCATTCTGGCGGATATGGAGAAGCAGGGTATTTTGGTGAATGTAGAGGAACTGCGCGCTTTGGGTAAAGAATTCGAAGCCCAGATTGCAACCTTGGTGGGTGAGATTTACAGCATTGCAGGGGTAGAGTTCAATCTTAATTCGCCTAAGCAGTTGGGTGAGATTTTGTTCGATAAACTGGGTTTGCCTGTTATTAAAAAGACAAAAACCGGTTATTCGACTGATGCAGAGGTGCTGGAAAAGCTTGCTCCATATCATGATATTGTGCAAAACATTTTGCAGTACCGCACCATTGCCAAACTCCAATCGACGTATGTCGAAGGATTGCTCAAAGAAATCTCGGAAAAGACAGGTAAAGTGCATACGTATTTCCGGCAGACGGTTGCGGCCACTGGACGCTTGAGCAGTCAATTTCCAAATTTGCAGAATATCCCGATTCGCCTTGAAGAAGGACGCAAAATCCGTAAAGTATTTGTGCCCTCGGAACCAGGCTGGTCGATTTTGGCGGCAGACTATTCACAAATCGAGCTGCGTGTGCTGGCTGATATTTCGGATGATGAGCGTTTGAAAGAGGCTTTTGTCCATGACATGGACATCCATACCAAGACTGCATCCGATGTGTTTGGTGTACCGGCTGAAGAGGTAGACTCCAATATGCGACGCTCTGCCAAGGCGGTCAACTTT
>NZ_JCAJRU010000203.1:0-9260 GCF_059447605.1 Paenibacillus sp. N119s
AGACGATTATCAATAAAGGATGGAATCCATATCCATTGGTGCGATATTCGGAGCGACCAGATGTTGTGGCTTCGCATATTATGGAAGGAAGGCTCGTTATTTTCGTTGATACCTCACCCAGTGTCATGATTTTGCCTACCACTTTTTTTGACCTGTGTCAGCATGCAGAAGAGAATCGGCAAACCGCATTTATGGGAAGCTATTTGCGCTGGGTACGTTTTATAGGCATATTTGCCTCAATGTTCTTGCTTCCGATGTGGTTGCTCATGGTTATCAATCCCGAATTAAAACCGGCGTTTCTCGATTTTATCGGTCCTCAAAAGCAAGCACATCTTCCGCTGATTGCCCAATTTATCATTGTGGAACTAGGGGTCGATCTTATGCGGATGGCAGCCGTGCATACTCCGACGCCACTGGCCTCTGCTATGGGTTTGATCGCAGCCATTCTGGTGGGTGATATCGCGGTTAAGACGGGGCTTTTCGTAAATGAAGTTGTGCTATACATGGCAGTTGCTGCCATAGGAATGTTCGCAACACCGAGCTATGAGCTAGGACTTGCGAATAGACTGATTCGACTTTTCCTGCTGGTTGTTGTTGCTATTTTTCACGTACCGGGCTTTGTCGTGGGTACGACACTGATCATTTTGATGCTGACGCTGCATCGGTCATATAATTCTTCCTATTTATGGCCGTTTATCCCCTTTAATGCCAAGGCGTTAGCTTCCATCTTGTTCCGTATGCCTGTACTTAATGCGCCTAACCGCCCGTCATTTAATAAAACAAGGGACAATACGCGTATGCCCCATTCGGATACCAATACAGATTCGAACTCAGGCAATGGACAGGAGCATTAATGTAAATGATCTGCATAAAAATCCATTGTTCTTGATGTTTTTTTTGCTATACTGGTGTAAACATTCGATGGAATATGACTAGCTTGTTCCAGAAAGAGAGGCGCCAGAACATGTATTTGCATGGAAGCAGTAAAATTAACAGCAATGGACATTTGGAGATTGGCGGATGTGATACCACGCTTTTGAAAGAGCGTTTTGGCACGCCGCTATATATTGTAGACGAACAGTTAGTCCGTCGGCGTTGCAGGGAATTCATGGAAGCATTTCGTGAGACCGGTTTGAAATTTCAAGTGGCTTATGCAAGCAAGGCATTTTGTGTGATGGCGATGTGCGCTTTAGCTGCTGAAGAAGGAATGTCGCTCGATGTCGTTTCCAGCGGAGAGTTGTTCACAGCACTGCAAGCAGGATTCCCGGCTGAGCGAATCCATTTTCACGGTAATAACAAGACGCCGGAAGAAATTGAAATGGCATTAGAGGCGCAGATTGGCTGCTTTGTTGTTGATAGCGAGATGGAATTGCATTTGTTGCAGGCCCTTGCCTCTGAAAAAGGACAGCAGGTGAATATTTTACTGCGGGTTACGCCAGGGGTTGAAGCGCATACGCATGAATATATGGCTACAGGTCAAGAAGATTCAAAATTTGGCTTTGACATTGCAAACGGTACAGCACGTCAAGCGGTCGAACAGGCGATCAAGCTGGACCATCTTAATTTGCTGGGAGTACATTCTCATATCGGTTCGCAAATCTTCGAAGTTAATGGCTTCCAAATGGCTGCGGAGCGGGTCGCAGCTTTTTCCAGGGAGATTAAAGAACAGCTACAGTATTCCTTCAAGGTGATTAATCTCGGTGGAGGATTTGGCATCCGCTACACAGAGGAGGACACACCGCTGAATCTATCCACCTATGTAAAGGCGATCAGCGCAGCAGTGAAAACTCATTTTTCAGGACTTTATGATGAGCTTCCAGAAATTTGGATTGAGCCGGGGCGTAGTATTGTAGGGGATTCAGGTACGACCTTGTATACAGTAGGAAGTATCAAGGATATTCCGCAGGTTCGTAAATATGTTTCCGTAGACGGCGGAATGACAGATAATCCACGTCCTGCACTGTATCAGGCCAAGTATGAAGCGATGCTGGCTAATCGCGCACAAGATGCGAACGAAGAGACGGTATCCATTGCAGGCAAATGCTGTGAAAGCGGCGATATGCTTATTTGGGATGTGGAGCTGCCTCGTCCGAATAGCGGGGATTTGCTCGCTGTTGCCTCAACCGGAGCTTATAATTACTCCATGGCGAGCAATTATAACCGGATACGTCGCCCAGCAGTTGTATTTGTCAACAACGGGGAGGCCGAACTGGTAGTGCGTCGGGAAACGTACGAGGATATCGTTCGCAATGACGTTATTCCACAGCGCTTGGTTCGTGATCAAGCTAGTTCAGTGGCTCAGCCCAACGCCAAAATTACGGTTTCGTCCTGAATTTTGGAATTCTAAAATCAAGCAGGCCATTGCGTCGGTAATCAGAGACCGGGACAATGGCCTTTTTTTTGGACAAGGCTTTGCTAAGCGCGCCAATTCATAGTAAACTGGAACTTGATGTTATTTAGTTCTCAAAACAGGTTGAAAAGGAGATACAAACAATGAAAAAAGGTAGAATAGATCTTGAAAACGGCGGCATCGTCGAAATTGACTTTTTCCCAGAAGAAGCTCCAAACACCGTTGCTAACTTTGAAAAGCTGGCAAACAGTGGTTTCTACAACGGTTTGAGCTTCCACCGCGTCATCCCAGGCTTTGTTGCTCAAGGGGGTTGTCCGATCGGTAACGGTACAGGCGGTCCTGGCTACACAATTGACTGTGAAACAGCTACGAACACAACCAAGCATGCCAAAGGTGTTCTGTCCATGGCTCATGCAGGTCGCAATACCGGTGGCAGCCAATTCTTTATTTGCTACGCTCCACAGCCGCATTTGGATGGAGTACATACTGTATTTGGTAAAGTAACCAAAGGTATGGAATTCATTGATGCTGTAAAACAAGGCGACAAAATGAAAGAGGTTAAAGTATTTGACGCGTAATTTTACCGTCACATGCCTTCCCTATTTTGAATAGCGTTGCTCGTAAGCCGCTCTGTCTTTGGACAGGGCGGCTTTTGTTGTCTTTTGTTTGACGGTTTGCTAATTTTCACAATCACGTACGTATTACAGTGCGTAAGATCACATTCGAAAAGTAAGTGTTGTGATAGCCTTTTCACAAGAGTGCATATTTCCATTTATTTTATATGAGTGTTCAAGCTCAGTAAGAGTTGGAAAAGAAGGGGGCTTATCACATTGTCTATTTTAACGCGCACAAATCGACTCGGATTTTTTGAAATCCGGCTGGAATCCATTGGTGGACTCGGCGCAAATCTGGCTGGCAAAATGTTGGCCGAAACCGGGGTACTTGGTCTGGGACTGAATGCTTCAAATTTCTCATCCTACGGTTCGGAAAAGAAGGGATCTCCGGTTAAAAGCTTTGTTCGCTTCTGTGAGCCGGAGGTGGATATTCGCGATCACAGTCCGATCGAGCAACCGCATGTGGTAGGCATTTTCCATGAAACGTTATACAAAACGGTAAATGTAATCAGCGGCCTGCCAGCAGATGGGATTGTAGTGGTAAATTCCACACGTCCGGCAGAAGAAATACGGGCTGATTTGGGACTGGAATCCGGTACATTAGCAGTGGTGGATGCGATGGGCATTGCACTGGAAGAGCGGACCAAACTAAATACGTCCATGCTTGGTGCCTTGTTCCGTGTCTGTGACTTCCTGGACCCGGAAGCAATGAGATCGGTTATTCGCAGTACTTTTGAAAAGAAAAATCCACAATTAGTGGAACCTAATCTGCGCACATTTAATCGTGGTTTTGAAGAAATGCAACTACATGTATATCCGGTTACTGCTGACGCGCAGGATCGGGTTTTCGAACGTCCGCAGCCTTTGCTAGGGTACGACACTCAATTGCTAGGGGGCGTTATTGCCACTCAGGGCAACAGCATGACGAAAGATGTTAGTGGTTCACGCCAGGGTTATGTACCTGAGTATGAAGCTGATAAATGTACTCATTGTGCCAAGTGTGATTCGATTTGCCCGGATTACTGCTTTGTATGGGAAGAGCAAGCAGACAAACGCGGAAGAATGATGCCGTTTTTGCAAGGGATTGATTACCAGTATTGCAAAGGGTGTCTGAAGTGTGTAGATATTTGCCCGTCGGGGGCATTAAGCTCGCGTCGCGAGCAATGGGGCTGGGCGGAGCAGAATCGCATTGCCCACCAATTTCCAGTATATGAAGGAGGGCGTGCGTAATGGCAAAGCTGGAGGAAGAACTCAAACAGACGGGCGCCGCACAAGTGACAACATTCGAATCCGGTAATGAAATGGCAGCTACAGCGGCTGCGCAGATCAACTATCATATGATGGGATATTTCCCGATTACGCCGTCGACTGAGGTAGCACAGTATCTGGATCAAATGAAAACGCGCGGTCAGCATAATATTAAGCTAGTCGCAGCAGATGGAGAACACGGATCGGCAGGGATTTGTTATGGAGCTGCGGCGGCCGGAGCACGGGTTGTCAATGCCACCAGTTCACAAGGTTTCCTGTACATGCTGGAGCAGTTGCCTGTCCAGTCAGGTACCCGTTTTCCTATGGTTATGAATTTGGTGACACGTGCAGTCAGTGGTCCCCTGGATATTCGAGGGGATCATTCGGACCTGTATTATGGTTTGAATACAGGCTGGGTTATATTGACAGCGAGTACGCCACAGGCTGTGTATGATATGAACATCATGGCCCTAAAAATCGCAGAGCATAGCGATGTACGATTGCCAGTAATGGTCGCGTATGACGGGTTTTATACGTCCCATCAAAAACGCAAAGTGCAATATTTTGCCGATGCAGAGACCGTACGCGATTTTGTAGGCCCCAACCCGAACCTGAATTATCCGAATATTACGGATTTTGATCGTCCTGTCACTGTGGGTGCGCATATGAACGGCGATGACCTGACGAATAATCACGCTCAACTATCCAAAGCGTTGAAGCTTTCAGAAGGAGTATATGAGCAGGTAGCAGCAGAATATGCCGCTTTATCCGGGCGGGAATATCCGATTTTGGACCTGTATCATATGGAGGATGCTGAGGTTGCGGTCTTCCTGCTGAACTCGGCGGCCGAATCGGCCAAGGATGTGGCGGATCAACTCCGCACGCGCGGCATTAAAGCGGGCGTGATTCGTCCGAATATCATCCGTCCATTCCCTGCTGCACAATTGCGGGAGGCATTGCGTCATGTCAAGGCGCTGCTGGTGGGTGAACGTGCAGATTCATACGGATCAGATGGCGGTAATTTGACGCACGAAATCAAGGCGGCGTTGCAGGAGGACCCGTTGAACCAAACCATCGTGTTAAGCCGTATCTTTGGCTTGGGTGGTAAGGACTTTTATGCGGAAGATGCAGAGGCCTTCTTCCAGCTTGCGATTCAGGCGGCAGAGGCTGGACGCGCGGAGAAGCCTTTTGATTATTACGGAGTTAATCCAGGCTCTCCAGACAAGGTGATGCCGCAAGTCATGCAGCCACCACGTGGCAATGCATACCGTACGGGTCTGATTCAGGTTACGCCGGACGAGGCGACTGGGAAGCTCAAGGTCAAGGTACCCCCTTTGCGTTCGTTGACAACCAAACCTCGCCGTCTTACACCGGGTCACGGAGCTTGCCCTGGTTGTGGGGCATTGTCTGCGCTGGAACTGTTTTTTAAAGGGATTGAAGGCGATATTGTCGTACTGTTCCAGACCGGCTGCGTATATGTGGTTACGACAGGGTATCCATATACATCACACAAACAACCGATGATCCACAATCTTTTTCAAAACGGGGCCGCTACAATTTCAGGAGCGCTGGAAGCTTACATGGAGATGAAGCGACGTAATGAAATTGAGATATCCGATGATCCAACCTTTATCATGATTAGTGGTGACGGCGGGATGGATATCGGTATGGGGTCTGCAATTGGTGCGGCTCTGCGTAACCATAAACTAATTATGCTGGAATATGACAACGAGGGGTACATGAATACAGGTTCGCAGCAATCGTACTCCACTCCAATGGGGCATATGACCAGTACGTCGGGTGTAGGGAAAATGCAAAAAGGGAAGCAAGGGCATCATAAGGATACTGTACAAATCATGGCCGCCTGTAACATCCCGTATGCTTTTACAGCAGCCGAAAGCCATCCGCAGGATATGCTTCGCAAAGCGGCCAAGGCTCAATGGTATGCCAACAACGTTGGTACGGCTTATGGTAAAATTCTGTGCGCTTGCCCGCTCAACTGGAAATCCGAAGACAGACTGGGTACTAGCATCGTAGGCGCCGCAGTTGAGTCTTGCTTCTTTCCTTTGTACGAAATCGAGCAGGGAAGCACGACGATTACGTACAATCCGGAAGACAAGGGAAAACGGATTCCAGCTGCAGAATGGCTAAAATTAATGGGTAAAACGAAGCATCTTCTCAAAGAGGAAGCAACGCTGGCTGCTTTTGAGCAGGAGATTGAGCGTCGCTGGACCATTCTGAAAAAGAAACATGAAATTTCGGAGCTATAATTTTAGTTTTTTTGCATAATAAATGTGTAACATTGTTAGCCGCTGTTTCGGCACCGGTCTGATAAAGATTCCTTGCGCTTGCTGCGCCAGGAATCTTTTTTTGCGTTTATGGGTTGAAGCATAAAAAAACAGGTAATGATTTCCGATATAGGAGTGGAGGCCTATAGGAGGCACGTTATAAAGTTTTCTTTTGAATTTTAAGATGCAATGAGGTGCAGGTAATGATTAAGCTGAATACAGTTGAAATAATTGAAATTATAAAGAAGCAAATCCCCAAGGTCATGAACATCACGCCAGTGGAACTTAAGTTTACGGATGATTTTGGACGGACATCGCTAGCGGCGACAGAACACAAATTCACACTGACGAATCAGCATTATTCTGCCAAGGTGATGGATTGCGTGTTAGAAACACAGGTGCGCCCTATTTTAATGTGTGAAATTATTTATTTTCTAAAATGTGAGTTTATTGATGGACATGTAGATGTACGACTGGAATATGAAGCATGTTCTGAGGGAGGGCGAGAGCCTGTTGCCTCAGCCGTTATTACCTTTGACCATGCTACACAGCTTGGCGTTGACGAACTGGCTGACCTGATTGATTTGGCGCTTCATATGAATGATAAAACCTGGTTTGAAGAACTCTCCAGTCAATATGTCAAAACCATTGCGGGAGCCTCCGTTAGGTAACTTGCTTTTTTTAGAAGTCGGTGCTAATATACTTAACAAGTTTAGTGTTAATTCAATTAAATAAGAGCAAATCCTTCGGGGCGGGGCGAAATTCCCCACCGGCGGTGATGACATGTATGTAAATCGCTTTTGCGAAATTACCATGTCTTAGTCCGTGACCCGGATGCTGAACAATCAGCAGAAGGTGGACCTGGTGCAATTCCGGGACCGACAGTATAGTCTGGATGGGAGAAGGATACGAAGCGCATGTGGCTGACTTGACATGTGCCAATTTTTAGCATACGTAAATGCAGGTAGAGCTTATTTCGTTATAGGACAGCATCGAATGACAGCTATTTAAGCTTTCTTTTTGATAGACGTTCTGAGCGTTATTAGCTGTATCATTAACCATGCTTTCTTTTGGCAATCCTATGATTTCATGTCATTTTAGACGTAATTATTTGCGCTTGTATACTACATATGTGACTCTCATCACCCCCATGACGGATTGAATCCTGACTGGGGGTTATTTGCGCTTATAGCGGGTGAATTAGGGATAAACTGAAATATAGTGAAAGGAGTGAAAGCATGTTTACCGGTTTGGTCGAGGAAGTGGGGCGCATTCAAAGTATCTCTAAAAGCGGTGAAGCGATGGTGCTGGGGATTTCGGGTTCTGTGGTATTGGGCGACTTGAAAATAGGCGACAGTGTCTCAGTGAATGGTGTCTGCCTGACAGCAATACAGATTGGGACTAAAGATTTTAAAGTTGATGTGATGCCGGAGACTTTCCGCAGCAGTAATCTCAGAGAACTCAGATCCGGCAGCCGAGTCAACCTGGAGCGGGCGATGGCGGCAAATGGAAGGTTCGGAGGACATATCGTACAGGGACATGTGGACGGAACGGGGACGATTCGCAGCGTAACATCAGACCAGAATGCGGTTGTGTTCGAAGTTGAGCCTTCTGATCAAGCGCTATTTAAATATGTACTCCTCAAAGGGTCAATTACAATTGATGGTATCAGCCTCACAGTCGCGCAGCGTACGAGGAATAGCTTTGCCGTATCCATTATCCCCCACACTTTAGCCGAAACGGCCTTACAAGCCAAACATGAGGGAGATACCGTGAATATTGAATGTGACATATTGGGCAAATATGTGGAGCAGCTTTTAAATTACAGAGGTTCAGCACCGATGGAGAGAGCAGATCAGGCTCCGCTTAGTTTGGACTATTTGGCGAAACACGGCTTTGCCTGATACAGCCTAATATACCTGTTAGGGAATTTATATCAGGAGCATTCATAGCGCAAGATAAAAGGAGGAACGGAATATGGATAGAGGCATCCAAACAAGTGCAACGGCAAACATCTTAGAGCAGGGCGAGTTGCACCATGACGAAGAGATTCGATTGGATTCCATCGAAGAAGCTTTGGAGGATTTAAAAAACGGCAAAGTCGTTATTGTAGTGGATGATGAACAGCGGGAAAATGAAGGCGACTTTATCGCTTTGGCTGAAAAAGCATCGCCCGAGGTCATCAATTTCATGATTACAGAAGGTCGCGGGTTGGTCTGTGTGCCGATCACACAGCACAGAGCTGAGGCATTGGAATTGCATCCTATGGTAGAGCAAAATACAGATTTTCACGGTACTGCCTTTACGGTATCGGTAGATCATATGAAGACAACAACCGGGATTTCAGCGGCCGAGCGTTCTTTGACTGTTCGGGCCTTGGCCGACGAAGCAATCACGGGAAACGATTTTCGCAAACCTGGTCACATGTTTCCGCTCATCGCTCGAGATGGTGGAGTCTTGCAGCGTGCTGGTCATACTGAAGCGGCTGTCGATTTGGCTCGGCTCAGTGGCTTTAAGCCTGCCGGGGTCATTTGCGAAATCATAAAGGAAGATGGCTCGATGGCCCGCTTGCCTGATTTGGCTGTGATCGCCAAGCGACATCAATTGAAGCTGATCAGCATTCAGCATTTAATCGACTATCGTCGTCGTTTGTCATTGTAAATAATTCATAAAAAAGAGAGGTTGATCAACATGGCACGTTTTCTGGAAGGTAATCTCGTATCGAGTGGTTTGAAGTATGGTATTGTAGTGGGCAGATTC
>NZ_JCAJRU010000204.1:0-9233 GCF_059447605.1 Paenibacillus sp. N119s
CGTGATCAAGGCGTTCAACAAGGAAGAGCTTGAAAGCAAACGCGGTAATCAAGCGATTCATCAATTGTATGATGCGCAAAAAAGATTGCTTTATATCGGACTATTTCAATTTCCCATCAACAGTATCATTACTTTGGCTCAAACTGTAATTCTATTGCTCATAGGCATTCCTCTCTTGCGGGATGGTCGATTGGATGTGGCGACCTGGTACGCCTTTTATATGTTTGCAACCAACTTGTTGAATATGGTTGCGAATAAAGGCGGCCAATGGGATGCCATTAAAACTACGCAGGGTTCCTTGTTTCGGGTAGCCCATGTCCTCAAAAGCCCGGAAGAAGGCATGGTTCCTTATGCCAAAGAGGCAATGGAGAGCGGAGATATCCATTTTAACAAGGTTTCTTTCCGTTACGATGACAGTTCGGAGGTTCTAAGCCATGCAACTTTTACAATTCCTTTCCAGCGAACGAGTGTTGTCATCGGCCCAAGTGGAGTAGGTAAAACGACCATCCTTAAATTATTGGAACGTCTGTACGAACCGTCTAGCGGAAGCATCGTTCTGAACGGGAGCAGCATCCATGAATTCAATATCCGAAAGTGGCGCCAGGGCATTGCTTATGTACCCCAAGAGGTTCCATTAATGTCCGGAACCATCAAGGAAAACATCCTATTCGGGCTGAAAGCCAAAATCTCCAATGAAGAGATTGTTGTGGCGGCTACTTTGGCGAATGCACACGTATTTATTACTGAATTGCCTCACGGATATGAGACACAGGTTGGACAGTTTGGTTCACAACTTTCGGGTGGGCAGCGTCAACGCATTGCGATCACACGGGCTATTTTACAAAATCCTAAAATTTTAGTGCTTGATGAACCAACAACAGCCTTGGATGCCATTGCAAAATCAGAGGTGCTGGAAGGGATGGAGAACCTGAAAAAAAATCGGACTGTCATTATTGTTACGCATGACTCTACCGTCATCCGACATACCGATCATATTATCGTGCTTAACAAAGATCGCAGTGTGTCCTCCGGATCGCATTCGGAAATGTTGGTAAGTAATTCGTTCTACCAAAGTATGATGAACCGATAAGGGGGATGAGGGTCTTGGATCAAAAGGTAGCAGTGGGAAAAACGGAGCAAACCTCCTGGAAGACCTTTCTTAAATTTTACACAAAAATCAAGTTCCCGTGGCATTTGTTGATTGCCACAGTGATTTTGACCTTTTCAATGACTCAGATCAACCTCCTGCTTGTGCCGTATACGGCTAAAGTCTATGCGGGCGGTATCACTGAAGCCAATTTTCTGCAAGGATTGATTCTGTGGAGTCTAGCCTATGCGGGAGTTACCTTTGTATACCAGTTAGTATACGGTTTCGGGCGAATCGTTGCAATTCGAAACACACAGAGGAATCTGTGGAGCAAAATTTTAAGGCTTCCCATCTCCGCCTATGACAAAGAACAGCCGCAGTCTCTCATTTCGCGCATAACATCAGATACGGAAAGTGCTGTTTCTGCTCCAACGAGTGTGGCGACCTTTTTTGCTTCATGTTACGGGCTCATCAAGGCATATGTAGAGATGAGCAAAATATACGACAAGCTGGCTTACCTGATCCTGTTTGTTATTCCATTTGCCTTTGTCATTATTTTCATTATTGGGAAATTACAGTACCGAATGAACTTTGCTATCAATAAAGCCTACTCCCGAATGACTAGCTTTTTTGCGGAGCGTCTGGCCAATATGCAGTATATCAAAACGGCAAACGTTGAAAATGAGGAGTACCAGAGCGGCATTCAGGCGAGTCAAATTAAGTACAAGGCAGATGTGCTTAATGCCATTCTTGAGACGCTACAGACGCCAATCGGGCTTCTGGTCCAATATGCCATCATGATTATTGTATTTGCCGGCGGTGCTTCTTATGTACGGAGCGGGGAGATGCAAATTAAGGGTCTGGTAGAGTTTTATTCATACTCCATGATCCTGCTGCCTTCCTTTTTTGAGATTGTTACTCAATGGTCAAATATAAAAAGCTCCCACGGCGGAACATACAAAATTGCTGCCTTGATGGACATGGAGAATGAATTGCTCAAAGGCAAATTCATGGTAGACAAAGAACAATCTGATATTAAGTTCGATCATGTTTCGTTCACATATGATGGAGAGCATCAGGTTCTAAGCGATATATCCATAACGATTCCGCATGGAAAAGTAACTGCAATCGTCGGGGAGAACGGAAGCGGAAAAACATCCATTCTTAAATTGATTTCACGCTTTTATGAACCCGATACAGGAGAGATCAAGTATGGCCAGCAAGGGTTATCGGATCTGTACATGAATGAGTGGAGGAATAAAATCGGTTATGTGTCCCAGAATAGCCCGATGATCCCGGGCACTATACGTGAAAACGTTGTCTACGGCGCGTCATCAACTCCTTCGGAAGAAGAGTTCCAACGTGCTGCCCAAACAGCCAATGTATTGCACTTCATAATGGAGCTAAAGGATGGATGGGACACTCAACTTTCCATTTCTCAAACTAATATATCTGGCGGTCAAAAACAGCGCATAGCCATTGCTCGCGCCATCATTAAAAGTCCGGATATCCTGCTTCTTGATGAGGCAACCAGCAATCTGGATACCGCGAACCAAAGGGAGGTGATGCAAGCATTGTTACAAGCGATGAAAGGTCGCACAATCATTATGATTATGCATGATATGAACCTGGTTCATCAGGCGGACCACATCATCGTGATGAACAAAGGATCTGTTGAGAGCCAAGGAACTTATGAAGAGTTGCTTGAACAATGTGAATCATTCAAGACATATATTGAATTACAAAAATGCTAGAAAGGGAGAACTACATGTTAAAACAAAGACTCAAATCGTCGATCATCTCAGAGCCGGATTTTCGGCAAATGGACCTTAATCCTGAATGGCTTCAATATTCGATTGACAAACATGCCGTAGAAGAAGAACTCCAAAGAATCCAAAAGAAACACAGACAATTGGTTGAAGTGAATGATGTCCAGAATGGAGATAGCGTTACGTTAAATCTGACCAGCGGGGAGAAGAAATATAATCGGGAAAATTTGACGATTAGCATTGGTTTAGGATTATTCAGTAAAGAATTAGAGGAGCAATTGATTGGAAGAAGAAGTCAAGATACCGCTGATTTGAATGTCCAAGGTCACGAGGTCCATGTTCAAATTGTCAGAATTGTCCGGAGCATTGTTCCACCGTGGACAGATGCAATGGCTGCTGAGGAACAGATTGACGGTGTTTCTACGTTTGAAGAATTGAAAGCTTATATAAAGGAACAAATTCGAGTCAATGTTACCTCGTCGAATTTGTACTACATTATCAACAGTGTAAACCGGCAACTGGCTGAGAAGGGAAAATACAACCTTATTCAAGAAGATCTGGATTTACTCACCCATATGGAACTGGAGCGAGTTAGACTTATAACTCAAAGTGAAGGCCTGGTTCTTGAAGAAATGACCGAAGAGCAGTTTCAGGGACGTATTCCAGTGAAGTCATATGAAGAGTTTATGCATATGATTATTTCATTGAATCAAACGAATTTGCCGATTCTCTTAATTGCCATGAAACATGCCGAAGAAGATCATTTCAGACCGACCGCTGAGGGTTATGAAGAGTATATTGCAAATATGGTTGAATCGTTCCCGGGACTAGATATTGAGGAAGTTAGACAGCGCATTGATTTCGATAACTATGCAAGCCGGAAGTACTTAGAGTACTTTGATCAGGAAGTTGAAACTTATTATACAACCCAATTACAGGAGGTTTAAATCATGGCCATTCATACTGCTACATCTGACAACTATGAGGAATTAGTTAAAGAAGGATTTGTGATTGTTGATTTTTATACGGACACTTGTGCCCCATGTAAGACATTTTCCAAAATACTGGATGCCATTGAATTTGAGCTCCCATTCGTAAACATCGTGAAAGTAAATGCAACGCAATATCCTGAACTTGGCGATAGAAATCAAATCCTAGCTACTCCAACGACTTTCTTTTATAAAGATGGGGAGTTGCTTGAACGCCATGTCGGTGTCATTCCAACAGATGAATTGAAAGAAAAAATCGGATCATACATGTACTAAATTTTTCAAGATTAGCGGAGGGATTATGCAAACAGTAGCGGATTTGAAGTCCTATCGGGTTCTTGAAATAAGAAACATAGAAGAACTGAAATCGGAAGGGATCGTGTTGGAGCATCTGAAGACTGGCGCACGTCTGGTTCTGTTATCCAATGAGGACGAAAATAAAGTGTTCAGCATCGGGTTTAGAACTCCTCCAACGGATGACACCGGTGTTGCTCACATTCTGGAGCATTCCGTATTGTGTGGTTCCCGAAAATTCCCTGCCAAGGATACGTTTTCGCAACTGCTTAAAGGTTCGCTAAATACATTTCTGAATGCCATGACCTTTGCTGACAAAACGATCTATCCTGTCGCTAGCCAGAACGAAAAAGACTTCCAGAACCTGATGGATATTTATATGGATGCGGTGCTATATCCGAATATTTATCAAAAAGAGGAAATCTTCCGCCAAGAGGGATGGAGCCATTACTTGGAGTCGACCGATGCAGAACTTCAATATAACGGAGTTGTATACAATGAAATGAAAGGCGAGTTTTCCTCGCCGGAACGCGTGCTGTATAGACATCAATTAAACTCACTGTTTCCAGATTCCATTTATTCGAAAGAGTACGGCGGTCTCCCGGAAGAGATTCTCCAACTGAAATATGAGGATCTATTGGCATATCATACAAAATATTACCATCCTTCGAACAGTTATATCTACTTGTACGGAAATATGGATATGGTGGCAAAATTGGAGTGGCTGGATCAGGAATACCTGAGTGCGTTCGAGCGAATGGACATGGATTCGCGAATCGATCTACAACCCGCATTCAGTAAACAGGCATACGCGGAGAATGAATATTCGATTAATACGCACGAATCGGAGGAAGACAACACTTTTCTTAGCTACAGTGCCGTTATTGGTACCAATCTGGATAGGGAACTCAGTATCTCGTTTCAAATTCTCCACTATGCGCTCATTGGTGCATCAGGGGCTCCTTTGCGACAAGCACTGTTAAAGACAGGGATCGCCAAGAACATTGTCGGCACCTACATGAACAGTATGCTTCAACCCGTATTCAGCATAACAGCAATGCAGAGCAACACGGAGCAATTGTCTGTATTCATGGATACGATTCAGCATACCCTTCGTCAGATCACCATGGAGGGGATGGAGCGTGATTTTTTACTTGCAGGCCTAAATACTTACGAATTTAATTATCGTGAAGCTGACTTTGGTCGATTCCCGAAAGGACTTCACTACGGTATCCAAATCATGGATAGCCTTATTCATGAAGGAAACAACCCGTTTATTAGTGTGGAAACCAATCAGATATTTGAACGCTTACGTGCCAGACTGTCTACACGTTATTTCGAAGAACTTATTGAACAGTACTTTATGAATAATCCGCATTCATCGGTTGTCGTGCTCAAACCGCGAAGAGGACTTGGCCAAATTCAAGAGGAAGCGTTGAAAGCCAAAACGCGTGACTACCAACGAAGCTTGAATGATCATGAAATTCAACGTCTTATTGAGCGAACAGCGGCATTAAAGGAGTATAAAAGTGCTCCATCAACGAAAGAGCAGCTGGACAAAATACCTATGTTGACCAGGGATGAGATCGCAACCTATACAAGCTACATCAGCCAGCATGAACATTTCGTGGATAACACATTGGTTCTGCATCAGGAACTGCATACAAACGGAATCGGATACTTGCGAATATTGTTCGATCTGGGGAGCATCCCGGAAGAATTGTTGAAATATGCGGGAATTTTGAAACATATGCTTGGTAATGTAGATACCGAAAATTATGAGTATAGCACGTTGTCCAATCAGATAGGCATTCATTCTGGAGGGATATACACCGGCTTAGCTGTGTATGCAAACACTAAACAGGTGGATGCTTTCAAGCCTACCTTTGAGTTTTCGGCGAAAATCTTATACGAAAAATTGGATTTTGCTTTAGATATGATCGAAGAAATGATGCTGCGCTCCAAACTGAACGATTCCGGGCGTCTATACGAGATTATACGAGAGATGAAATCGGATATGCAGATGTATTTAGTATCTTCGGGCCATATTACGGCTCAGAACAGGGCACTTTCTTACCATTCCAAGTCAGGTTATTTTCGAGATTTAATTAGTGGAATTGCCCATTATCAATTGGTTAGTAAACTGGAAGCTCATTTTGATGAGGAAAAAGATTTACTAATCAGCAAATTGCAGGAGCTTTGCAAGGCCATTTTCCGACCCGAGAACATGATGGTCAGTTATACTTCAGATGCAGAAGGCTTTGCCATACTGGAATCACGTGTACAGCGCATAAAATCGGGTTTGCATGTAGATGCTTCAGTGCAGGATCGAGCGATTGGATTTGCGCCAGTGCAAAAAAATGAAGGATTGGTTGCTGCATCACAGATTCAATATGTTGCGCAGACAAGTAATTTCCTATCGAAAGGATATGCTTACCATGGAGCGCTAAAAGTGCTTAAGACGATACTGACGTATGAGTATCTGTGGAATGAAATCCGCGTGAAGGGCGGGGCATACGGGGTGAATAGCAATTTCCAACGAAACGGTGACATGACATTATCGACGTATCGCGATCCGAATCTGAAAGCAAGTTATGATGTGTTTATGAATATACCGAATTATATCCGTCAGTTCCACGCCGACGAGCAGAATATGGCACGTTATATCATAGGAGCCATTCGTGAACTGGATGTTCCGAGAAGTCCGGCAGATGCAGGCTATGAAGCGATGGTGCGTTATCTGTGCAGCTTCTCGGATGAGGATGTGCAGCGAGAACGGAATGAAATTTTATCTGTGAGCGCGGAAGAAATCGTGAGCCTAGCTTCAATGGTCGAAGCCATGTTGGATGATCGTTATATTTGCGTAGTAGGGAACGAAGGGAAACTTCAAAGCGAAAAAGATCTGTTCCATGAACTTGTGGATTTATAAAAGGTTTTGCAGACGGCCGGGATCGAGTTCATTCGAATCCGGCCTTTTAATTTGAATCCTTCAAGTGATCGCAAACATATTGTACATTTTCATTCTTCGTATATCGTCCCTGGATATTTTGAGTTCATTGATGAGTTCCTGATTCTCGGTTAACGGACATCTGGAGAACAGCATTTTGAGAGCGATCGGCATAAAAGGGCGGAAAGAAACCCCGGACATTAATGCCCACTTTTGTTCTGATTCAAGAAAAGACGCGAGAATGTTGATCGTCAATTTTTCTAAAGGTGTAGCTTGGTTCGTTAAAATAAGAGTGGTTAGCGTGTCATAATGCTCAGTATGACCTGAATATGAATTTTCGCATTGCCAGTATTGGTCGAAATCCCGAACGTTCATATATAGCATCGTTTTGTAACCGGCATCATGGGTTTGAGCAAAGATATCAACGACGCATCGGATCAGTTTGTTGATTCTGCCATCGTAAAAATAGGAGTAGAAGCGGTTAGAATTTTTGAAAAAGGTGTTGGGCATGTTCTCCAATAATGGAGACGGTTTTATAGGTTCAGAGTACAATAATTGTTCTACCTGAACGTTTAATGCAAGCGCTATGGCATAAAGTGTATCGATATCCAATGCGATATCTCCAGTTTCATATTTCGAAATAGTGGCTTTGCTTTTGTAAATCATCTTCCCTAACTCTTCCACGGGTATCCCCTTATACTTGCGGATGCTTCTGATTTTTTTCCCCACTTCCCGGCTGATTGAAGATGTCACATGATCTCTCCTTCGGATGTTTCTTATGAATAGACAAAGCTGTGATAACAGGTGAATTCGATTGTGCTTGTAATTAGTATAGCATAAATCGTATTAAAAATTTCTTATCACGAAACAAAAATAGCATAGTGTTTCTTCTGACGAGAATATTGCCGTTTTGAACGGATTACTTTTAATGTGAAATAATACAAACAAGGAACGCTTGAATATCGTGCGAGGAAGAGAGGATTGACGTGATGAAGTATAATTTTGACGAAATCATTGATCGTAAAAATACGAACTCTATGAATACGGACGGCTTTCGTGAATACATGTTCAAAGGGAGGGAGAACTTTAGTTTCCCTTACAAGGATGACGAATTTGTACGCATGTGGATCGCGGATATGGATTTCGCGACTCCACCTGAGATTATTGAGGCGATACAAAAGAGGCTTAATCAACGCATCTTCGGTTATAGCCAAGTGTTTGATCCTAATTATTATGTGGCCCTATCAAATTGGACCAGACGAATGTATGATTGGACTTTCCCCAAAGAACATCTGGTAACCTCACCAGGCATTATCCCTGCTCTGTATGAGTTATGTGAGTATATTTGCAAACCTGATGAAAAAGTGCTGATTCTAACGCCCTCTTATGCCTTTTTCCAATCCGCTGTGGAATTCAATAATCTGGAGCTGGTTTGTTCGGAACTAAAAAATGAACAGGGGCATTATGCTTTAAACTTTGACGATTTTGAAGCCAAAGCGAACGACCCGAAGGTCACGTTATGCATCTTCTGTAATCCGCATAATCCAACGGGCCGGCTCTGGAAAGAAGAGGAGCTGCGGGGGATTGGCGAAATTTGCCTAAGGAACCATGTATGGATTATCTCGGACGAAATCCATTGCGACTTGCTTCGGAGCGGCCTTTCTCATACGCCGTTCGCCAAATTGTTCCCGCAATCAGATCGAATCGTCACCTGTATGGCTCCTAGCAAAACGTTTAACATGGCGGGTCTGATGTTCTCCAATGTTATTATCCCTAACAAGGAGCTTCGGGAATTATGGCTTCGTCGTCACTATTCATTTAAAAATCCATTGAGCATTGCGGCCACTCAGGCAGCCTATGAGCATGGGCAGCAATGGCATCAGGAATTATTGAAATATCTTGACGATAACTTCAAGTTTACGGATGGGTTTTTACGTAAACACTTGCCTGAATCCGAATTTACGATCCCTGAAGCCACTTACCTGGCGTGGGTCAATATTAGCAAATACACTGCGGGAGAGGAAGACCTGACAGGCCTTTTCGCTGCCCAAGCAGGTGTGCTTTTAGAGGATGGGAGCATGTTTGTTGATAATGGACATGGGTACATTCGTCTTAATTTGGCATGTCCAAGAGCTATTTTGAAGGAG
>NZ_JCAJRU010000205.1:0-9111 GCF_059447605.1 Paenibacillus sp. N119s
ATGGGAGCATGTTTGTTGATAATGGACATGGGTACATTCGTCTTAATTTGGCATGTCCAAGAGCTATTTTGAAGGAGGGGCTGCAGCGAATTGCTACATTCCTGAACAGTTACCGGGAACAGTCTGTCGTATAAGGAACCCGAGACAATTTCCCGTCCTTTAACCAGCCTCCGAATTCTCTCAAACGTCTCGAATTGACCGCATTATACCTAACATTTACAGGTTCTTGGATTGGCCGAATGCCACCAAGAGCCTGTTTTTATATGCTTAAAATGCTGCGTGTAAATGCTATTTTATTTATACTGGATTATATACTTAATATAGTCCTTCGCACTCTGGTTAATGTCTTCATCACTTGCTTGAAACGAGGCTCCAAAGACAGCGAAATAGGGTAATGTCGTGGCGCCAACATGTACTGCGCTTGCTTTAAAAGGGGTTATAACTTCATCTACCGTAAATGTAACGGAACCAGTAGATAAGTAGTTTTCTTTTTTATCACCAATCGACATGGCGATCCCTAGTTTCTTTCCTTTTAACTTATCACCTTTTGAACCATAAGCCCATCCATGCGTAAAAACATCATCAAACCACTTTTTTAATAAAGGAGGGTAACTATACCAATATAAAGGGAATTGAAATATGATATTGTTGTGTGCTTCAAGTAACTTTTGTTCTTTCAAAACATCAATGTTCCAGTTTGGATACTCTTTATAAATTTCATGAATTGTAATTTCATTGGTATATTGAAGTAATTCTTGTTTCCATCTTTGATTTACTCTGGAATCTTCAATATTCGGATGTGCTAAAATCACGAGAGTTTTCATCATAAATCACCTTTCTTACATAGCATCATTTGCTTTTTGGGATACGTCTTATTATTCTGTACGCTATAAAAAAAGTAAATACACACAATAAAGTAATATAGTTACTAGAAAGTGTGCATGGTACTTAGAGTAAAGATATGTGATTATAGAATTAATCAGATCAACTTAGTTATTTTGCGTTGAAGAGGTGGTCGTATGAAACAATATAATTTAGGCATAGAAGCAACACTTGAGATCATCGGAGGTAAGTGGAAATCCTTAATCATATGCTTACTAATGTCTGGTAGAAAGAGGACAAGTGAATTACAGCGTAGTATTCCAGGGGTTTCTCAAAAGGTTCTTATACAGCAGCTTCGTGAACTTGAGAAGGATGGCATCGTTGGCAGACATGTGTATAATCAAATGCCTCCAAAAGTGGAATATTATATAACAGAATATGGTATAACAGCAAATGAAATAATTGATTTAATGTGTACTTGGGGAAGATCGAATATCAAAAAAAGACAGCAGCAAGGAGAAGATGTGCGGTTGCTAGAAAGTGAGTCAAAATGAATAGTAGAGTGAAAGAGCGCTGTAGACTATGATGTTTACGGCGATTTTCTTTTTTATCATAGAGTCGGTAGATTGGGGATGTCTGTTGTCGTAGTATATGAACGGATACCTTCAAGACTATGTTATATGTTGAGCCGCAAGCTGATTTGTAATATAGTTATGACTGGACAACCATTCCATCAATATTAAATGAATGCCAAAGTAGGGGGACCCTTGCAATGATTATTAAACCGAAAATTCGTGGTTTTATATGTACGACTGCGCATCCTGCAGGATGTGCGGCTCATGTTAATCGCCAAATCGACTACATCAAAGACAGCACGTCACTACAAGGAGCTAAAAAGGTACTCGTGATCGGAGCCTCCACAGGTTATGGACTGGCTTCCCGCATTGCTGCGAGCTTCGGTATGGGAGCTGACACTATAGGAGTATCCTTTGAACGTCCTGCTTCAGAGGGACGTACGGCTTCGGCAGGCTGGTACAATACAGTGGCCTTCGAAAAAGCGGCCAGAGCAGCTGGTTACATAGCAGAAAGCATGAATGGAGATGCTTTTTCCCATGAAATTAAGCAGGAGACGTTGAAGCTGGTCAAGGAAAAACTGGGCAAGGTAGACCTGATCGTGTATAGTGTCGCTTCACCACGGCGGACCCATCCAGATACAGGTGAAACCTTTAATTCCGTTCTCAAGCCGATCGGACAGCCGTTTACGAATAAAACGGTGAATACGAATACGGGTGTTGTATCGGAAATCACACTCGAACCAGCTACGCAGGAAGAGATTGAGAACACCATCACAGTCATGGGTGGCGAAGACTGGTCCTTATGGCTTAAAGCGTTGGAAGAAGCCGACCTGCTGGCTGAAGGAGTAACCACACTGGCTTACTCGTATATTGGTCCTGAAATTACAGAGGCTATCTATCGTAAAGGAACGATTGGCCAAGCTAAAAATGATTTGGAAGCCACAGCACATACTTTAACAAAGCAACTGGAGCCTTATCATGGGAAGGCCTATGTTTCAGTAAATAAAGCTTTGGTTACACAATCCAGTTCAGCAATCCCTGTAGTACCTCTGTATATTTCCTTACTGTTTAAGGTCATGAAAGAAAAGGGGCTGCACGAGGGATGTATTGAGCAGGCGCAACGTCTGTTTGAGACGCTATACAGTGGGTCCACTGTGGAAACGGACGAAGAAGGACGCATTCGTCTGGATAACTGGGAAATGAGAGAGGATGTTCAGCAAGCTGTTAAAGCGGCTTGGTCTGAAATTACTACCGAAAACGTATCCGAACTGGGTGATCTTGAACAATACCGTCTGGATTTCCTTCAATTGTTTGGATTCGGATTTGATGAAATTGATTATGAATTGGACGTTGACCCAGAAGTTTAAATAAATAGGTTCCAAATTAAAAACGGGTACTCACAAGCTGCAATGGCTTATGAGACCCGTTTTTTTATGTAAGCAATCCAATTTAACTGGGCTGGTTTCAACAAAATTCATCGAGAATTGGACGTAGAAAGCGATTTATGGTGCAATAAGCGAAAAACGGCAATGGTAATGATAATCCCTGCAATGCCAAAGACCGTAACAGAAGTCAGTGCGCGATAAGCTTGCCAGCCGAACAAAAAAGCAATACCACTGCCAAACGTTGTACCTGCCAGTAACCCGAGTGCACAGGCAATGTCTGTTCCAAATTTCATCATCATGTTCCTTTCGAATGGTTAGGTTCAATAGTAACTTGTACGTTTTTTCTGGACTTGGATCTATACTTGTTCGTACAATTAAATAGTAATCGTTTTCAATCTGACTCTATTGATTAGTATGGATCTTTTTTGTACAAATTATTCCTTTTTCAGGAGGCTGATGAAATGAATATGAATGAGCAAATCAAGCTGTGGAACGAAGAGGCGCACGCTAGTAACGCTGATCATCTTCACCGAAAGGTTGAATTGTTTATCGAGGTACAGGATGGAGCACTTGAATCCATTGCTCCTTATCTAAATCAACAAAATTATCGGTTTGTCACGCTGGTAGAAGATGAGCATACATCAGCGGCAGCAGGGAAAAAAGTAGCTGAATTCATTCGTGATGCAGGTTTGACAGTTGAGGTCGTTCGGCTGCCCCCGAATGCTGTAGGGGATGTGATTGCTGATGAAGCTTATATTATGAAGGTTTTCCTGGGTGTAGCGGATCAGAGTCAGGCTGTGCTTGCTGTTGGGTCCGGTACCATTCACGATCTGGTTCGCTTTGTGTGCTATAAAATGAATCGTCCGTTCTTGTCAGTCCCAACGGCTGCCTCCGTAGATGGTTTTACCTCCGCTGGTGCCCCGTTAATTGTGGGCGGCAGCAAGCAGACGTTCCAAGCTGTTCCGCCGGAAGCGATCTTCGCTGACTTGTCTGTATTGGCGAGTGCTCCTCAAACGATGACTGCCGCGGGTTTTGGCGATATGCTCGGTAAGTTCACCTCATTAGCAGACTGGCATGTGTCCAGAGATTTGGGAAACGAGCCGTATTCACCTGTGGCTAACCGAATTACCGAGGAGGCTTTACGTGCCTGTATAGAGCATGTGGATGAGATTGCGGCAGGCAGCAAGGCAGGGGTCGAGGTGTTGATGAATGCGCTGGTTGCATCCGGTATTTCGATGTTGTTGATTGATCATTCCCGCCCGGCCTCAGGGGGAGAGCATCATATTTCCCACCGAATTGAAATGGATTTTATTGCAGAGGGGCGCAAGCAAGTTTTGCATGGTGCCAAAGTGGGCGTTGCCTCTGCTTTGCTGTCTGACATGTATAGAGAATTGGCTGCCAATCAGGATGTGGAGGCTTTTAAAGTATATCGGACTTTGCCTACATCAGAACAGATGCGTGCATGGCTAGCTCAGGTTGGAGGGCCGTCTACCATTGCCGAGCTGGGGGTTACACAGGAACAGCTTGATCGCGCTTTGCGTACGGCACATACTTTGCGTGAGCGCTATACCGGACTCAAGTATATGAATGAACACCAGTTGCTTCGTTCGTGAGGGTGCGTCTAAACCAGTTTTTTTAGCCCCTCAATCTAAGCATAAGGAAGGGACTTGCGAGTAGTACGCCTTTGGCAGCCATACAACGATATCCTGCTCCTGTAACATTTGTATGTACAAATGGACGATATGCTATAATCGGAATACGAATAGGTACATGATATAGCAAGTACGGAGGAAATTATGGCGCCCAAATATATACAAGTAAAACAGGAAATTTTATCATGGATTCATTCATCCAAACTGGAGCCGCAAAGCCAGCTGCCTTCTGAACACGAAATATCTGAAAAATTTGCAGTTAGTCGGCAAACGGTGCGTCAGGCGCTGGGTGAGCTGGTACAGGAAGGGTGGCTGTTTCGCAAACAGGGCAAGGGAACCTTTGTTGCAGCCCGGGATCATAAGCAACCCGAAGATCCACGGACGATTGGAGTCGTTACGACCTATATATCGGATTATATTTTTCCAACCATTGTACAGGGAATTGAATCCAAGCTAAGCCGTCAAGGCTACAAGCTGCTGCTATCAAGCACAGGCAATGACCCTGAGCAAGAACGTCAGTGCCTGGAGATGCTGCTGAGTCAACCACTGAGCGGAATTATTATTGAGCCGACCAAAAGCGGAGAACGTAATCCCAATTTGAACTATTATCTAACCGTAGAAAATCGCCAAATCCCTTATTTAATGATCAATGCGCGTTATGAGGAGATGGATGCACCTTGTCTGCGCTTGGATGATGAAAAGGGTGGTTTTTTGGCAGCAGAGCATATGATCAAGCTGGGGCACCGGCGATTGGCCGGATTTTTCAAAACCGATGATATGCAAGGAATTCTGCGGATGAAGGGGTTTGTAGCTGCTCACCGTAAATATGGAGTGACGTTACATCCGAATGCAGTAACGACGTACCGGACTGAAGAAAAAAATGAACTCCCGTTACAACGCGCATCGCAGCTGCTGGCGATGGAGGCAGGGAAACGTCCGACTGGATGGGTGACCTACAATGATGAACTGGCGGTGCGTCTGCTGGATATTGTACGTTCGGCAGACCTGCGTATTCCCGCTGATCTATCATTGGTTGGATTTGATGATTCGTTTTTGGCGACAGCCACGGAAATCAAACTCACAACCATTCGGCATCCCAAGGAAGAATTGGGGTTACGTGCCGCCGATACGATGTTATCGATGATTGAAGAAAAAGGGTATTGTGAAGAAGAGCGTCAGTGGATTATACCGCCAGAGTTAATTGTACGTGAATCCACGGGACCGGCTCAGTGAATATCCGAAGGATCTTGAGATAGGGCTATTAATCGCTTGGTCTTGACGCTGAATTGTTGGTGGCATGCTACTCCCCGTACCGAACAGCCTGTTTTCTGGATTGCAGAAAATGGGCTGTTTTGTTATCTAAAAAGCACAGTGCGCCGAGAAACCGGCAGACTGTGCTTTTTTAATTTTATATTTCTGTGAATCACATGATGTGAAAGCCTTATGGTTGAAAGATGGTAATGCGTTCCTTTCAAAGACTTTCATGAAAATTTCAATCGTTTCGTTTTAAAGGACATTGTTACTTTTTCAGCATGGCATCAGCAAACAAAATGGATTTTGGAATACGGAAAAACTGTTCCGCCTGATCCTGGAAGGTTTGTGAAGGAACGGTACCCTGATGCAACCATTTCCGAAATGTACCCGGGTGAACGCCAATCCAATGACTGACATCGGTCACCGAAATATCATGTACCATGCACAAACCCGCCAAAATCCGGTTTTTAACCGGAGAACGGGTTACAGTCCGTTTCATAAAACGGGACGGTGATGGTTGACAAATGAGCGGTGAACGCCGGATAACCTCTTCATTAAATAGAATATGGTGTGGATAACCAAGTGTGTTACACGTCTTTTCCAGATTAGTGTTGCCGGGAATACGACCTTCATATACCCACGCGCTGACGCTGCGAGAGGAAATGGAAAGCTCCTCGGCAAGTTGGGACAGTTTAATGTCATTAGCCATCAAAACGGCAAGTAGAACGCGATTGCGTACTTGACAGCGTGTTGGTTTGCGAAAACGTTTGACACGCACGCCTTTTCCCAAATATTTGCGATTGATCAGAGACCACGCCTGAATGGAATGTTTGTCTTGTTGTTTAGGCATATATCCTCCGATTTTTTTTAAACACATACTACTATACCCAAAGGGGGCTTTGCAAGTGACTCCTCTCCTGATTTTCTTTTAATCCCATGGGCTTAACCGGATTATGGAAAATTGGGTCCATTCGACCTATAAAAATGGAAGTTTAAGGTGTCGATATATTAAAATGTGACGTTTTTATGGAAATGAAGGTAATATGTTCTTCTCTTACGATTGTAAGGATATACAGAGAGAAATAAAATTGCCTTGAAGGAGGTCGGCTTAAATAAAAGTGAAAAAAACATTGTTATTTCTAAGCATTCCGTTGTTGCTGGCATTTGCAATCATAGCGTTCATTGCTTTACCTTGGCTTCTAATATTTATAGGGATTCAATTAGAACCTAATCCTTCGCCTCCTGAAATCGCATATGAGAAATTTCCATTTCGTTTGGAATATGAAATTAACGGGCAACGAAAGGTTATTCAAGATACTTTAATATGTGAATATGATGGCATTGGTTCAAATGAAGCTCGCGGAAAATATCGTAAATGGAAGGAAAGTTTATCCAGTGGAGGTAGATATCTACCTTTATTAAAAGTAAATGGTAGAATAGAAATATCCTATCATCCAGGGGTTGCAGAGTACTATATGGGTGATTTGGATAGTACTTACGAGTATAAGCAAACTGCTGCTGACTCTATATTTATTGAACAAGAAGGCTTTATCATTAAAAAAGATGGAAGGGTTTTTGAAAATGATGGAAGGACTATTAACACTCAATTTTCCAATTCAAATGAATTACTTGCTAAGTACCATATTAAACTGATAAGCTGGGACTCTACCCCGCCAATCAAGGATAATTTTCCTGATGCCAAGTAATAAGGAAAAACGCGTGTATATGATGTCATTATCAAAGCTGCAAAGGACGACTATACGAGTTACTTAAAACAAAATTATAAAGCACTTGAAATTCCTTATGGTGATTTCAGGTGCTTTTTTGCGTCCCATATAACTCTATAAATCTGGCAATATAACTATGATATTTGAGGTATATAGCTTTTTCACAGGAGAAGGCATACAATCCATTCTATTTTTATTCTTCTAAACTCAGTCGATTTATTCACAACTTTGTAACTTATTTGGTAAGATGGATTGCGAGATTGTTTTCAAATTGTTCTACTATATTTACCTACTATAGTCTGGTAATCTATTAATATGTATAGGGGGCCAAAAAGACGTCCGGTTCAGTCGGTTGAGATGCGTTTATGTTCTATATGTTGAGTGAATGTCTATATTGCCATGTCTATATCGTCATGTCTGTATAACTTCATAGACAAGCTAGAGATAGCTCCCGCACATTATAAAATACAGCACAGGATGGTGTAATGGATGAAGTTTTTACAAGTAAAATGGATGGCTGTATGCTTGATGGCAATCTGTTGTTTGGGTTTGCTGGGTATACATACGAATACAGCGAGTGCACAAGCGAAGGCTCCTTTGCTGGGGGTCAATGATGTGTTGCTAGATTCGAATACGATTAAGCCTGTAATGGAAAATGATAAGTTGTATGTTCCGATCGTTACATTGGGGCAAAAGATGGGCATTTCTACTTCGGCCAATGGAAACACGTTGGTGCTGACTGGACATAATCGCAGCTTTACGCTGGAACTAAACAAAGGTGATGTGTTTGAGCGTGGAGGACGTATGATGGTGCCGATTCGCACTTTGACCGATGCGTTTGGCTTCACTATTACGATTCCTTCGAGTAATGTGTATCGAATTCAGAATGCAAACGCTAGTTTGTCTGATGCTCAGTTTTTGAATACATTCGCGGCGGAAATTAAGCAATACGAATTTGTAAAGCCAGGCAAAACTAGCAATACAGGCAATACGGGAAATGCCAAGCCTAACAGCCGCACCATTTATTTGAGCTTTGACGATGGTCCTACAGCGCATACGTCGCAGCTGCTGGATATTCTGGACAAATATAATGCCAAGGCTACGTTCTTCATGCTAGGGCCTGAAATTCGCCAACATAGCGCAGTGATGAAGAGAATGGTAGACGCAGGGCATGGCTTGGGCCTACATGGGATGACACACCAGGTGAAAAAGATCTATGCATCCCCGGCAGCAGCACTGGCAGAGATGAATCAGGATAATGAGATTTTGTTTAAAGCCACAGGAAAACGCACTTCTTTGATTCGTACACCTTATGGCAGCAAACCGTATTTGAAGAAAGCATACCGCGATCAACTGACGGGTGCAGGCTATCATATTTGGGACTGGAACATAGATTCCAATGATTGGCGTTATACTAAAAATCCGCAGCATTTTGTACAGACGGTCCTCAGTGATATTAAGAGACTGAAAAAGCAAGGCAGAACGCCAGTTGTTCTGATGCATGATAAGCCATCTACAATCAAGGTGCTTCCACAAATTATGGCGGCTTTGCAGAAAGAAGGATATTCGTTCGAGCCGTTGAATGATAATCTGACTCCGCTTAATTTTTGGAACGACCACCGTTAATTGAATAAACTTGAAAGAAAAGCAGGCTACCCTACTTCAATTTTTTTGAGAGAGGGTGGCCTGTTTTTTT
>NZ_JCAJRU010000206.1:0-9104 GCF_059447605.1 Paenibacillus sp. N119s
GGGAAATAAATTGATAGAAGAGAAATTTGCGAAATTCTGAAAGAGCTAAAGGAGGAGACAGGGTGAGTATTAAAAGAGCGCTCGTCAGCGTATCAGATAAACGGGGAATCGTAGAGTTTTGCCGTGAGTTGTCCAAATTGGGTGTGGAGATCGTTTCGACAGGGGGAACGAGCAGCTTGCTGTCGAAGGAGGGCATTCCTGTCATCGGCATTTCAGAGGTAACAGGATTTCCAGAAATTATGGATGGACGTGTTAAAACACTCCACCCTGCGGTACACAGCGGTTTGCTAGCTGTTCGGGATAATGAAGAACATCAGCGTCAAATGAAGGAACTTGGATTGGATTATATAGATCTGGTCGTTGTGAACCTGTATCCTTTTGCGGAAACGATCGCCAAACCCGGTGTAACCTATGAGGATGCGATTGAAAATATCGACATCGGCGGTCCAACGATGCTCCGTTCAGCGGCAAAAAATCATGCTTTTGTCAGTGTAGTGGTCGACGCGGATGACTATAGCACTGTACTGGAGGAAATACGTAAGGATGGCGACACAGAGCTGAATACCCGTAAACGTTTGGCTGCAAAAGTGTTCCGTCATACGGCGGCATACGACGCATTGATTTCCGATTATTTGTCGAATGTGACAGGTGATCCGCTGCCTGAGCGTTACACTGTAACCTATGAAAAAATTCAGGATTTGCGTTATGGGGAAAATCCTCATCAACAAGCGGCATTTTACCGTGAGCCATTGGCGGCCAAGGGTACACTGACAACTGCGAAGCAACTTCACGGCAAAGAGTTGTCTTACAATAATATCAATGACGCTAATGCAGCCCTGCAAATTGTCAAAGAATTCAGCGAGCCGACAGTAGTCGCAGTTAAGCATATGAATCCTTGCGGTGTAGGGATTGGCGGCAGTATTTATGAAGCGTACAACAAAGCTTACGCAGCAGATCCGACCTCGATTTTTGGCGGCATCGTCGCGGCTAACCGGATTATTGATGGCGATACAGCGAACAAGCTGAGTGAAATCTTTTTGGAGATTATACTGGCACCGGGCTTCACGAAAGAAGCATTGGAGATTTTAACGAAAAAGAAAAATATTCGTTTGCTTGATCTGGGTGAGCTTTCCCCGGCTGAACAGGCAAAGAGCCGTTACGTCGTGACTTCTATTGAAGGTGGCATGGTTGTCCAGCAAAATGACGTTCACGCTGTAGACCCGGATGCCCTTACGGTTGTAACTGAGCGTGCGCCATCCGAGGAGGAACTGAAACAACTTTTGTTTAGCTGGAAAGTGGTTAAGCATGTGAAATCCAACGCCATCGTACTGGCGGCAGATAATATGACCATTGGCGTAGGCGCA
Source organism: Paenibacillus sp. N119s (assembly GCF_059447605.1). Lineage (NCBI taxonomy): Bacteria > Bacillati > Bacillota > Bacilli > Caryophanales > Paenibacillaceae > Paenibacillus > Paenibacillus sp. N119s. The sequence continues at coordinate 1,365 of NZ_JCAJRU010000206.1, forward strand.
GGACAAATGAACCGTGTCGGAGCGGCCAAGATTGCGATTGAACAGGCTGGTGACAAAGCAAAAGGTGCTGTACTGGCATCGGATGCATTTTTCCCGATGGGCGATACGTTGGAGTTGGCAGCTAAAGCAGGCATTACGGCAGTCATTCAGCCGGGCGGCTCCATCAAAGATGAAGAATCCATCAAGGTTGCTAACGAATATGGCATTGCTATGGTCTTTACAGGCGTACGTCATTTCAAACACTAAGTTGCGTGAGTTGTGAATGCAGCACACCTGAACGATCATACTGGAAGCGGGAGGAATCACCTGAATGGATATTTTGGTTATCGGCGGGGGCGGCCGCGAACATGCAATTGTGTGGGCGCTGAAGAAAAGCCCAAAGGCCGGACGAATCTATTGTGCGCCAGGGAATGCTGGTATCGGACAATTAGCGGAGTGTGTGCCGATTCCGGTGAGTGAGTTTGACGCATTGACAGAACTGGCTGAATCCAAAAAGGTCGGACTTGTCGTGGTGGGTCCCGATGATCCGCTGGCAGACGGCATTGTGGATGCCTTTGAAGCCAAAGGCATTCCGGTATTCGGACCGCGTAAAAATGCGGCGGAAATCGAAGGCAGCAAAATCTTCATGAAAGATTTACTGCACAAATATCACATTCCAACAGCAGCTTATCGCAAATTTTATACCTATGAGGAAGCACATGCCTATTTGAAGGAACAGTCTATTCCGGTAGTCATTAAGGCGGACGGATTGGCAGCAGGCAAAGGCGTGACCGTTGCTTACTCAATGGAAGAAGCGGAAAAGGCGCTGTCCGATATTATGGTAGCGAAGGTTTTTGGTGAAGCGGGTGCACAGGTCGTGATCGAGGAGTTCCTCGCTGGACAGGAAATGTCGATTCTCTCCTTTGTGGATGGGGAAACGGTTCGTCCAATGGCAGCGGCCCAAGATCACAAGCCGGTATTTGATGGTGACAAGGGACCGAACACAGGTGGCATGGGCACGTATTCCCCGTTGCCTCACATAGCTGATTCTATTATTGAGGAAGCCATTGAGACGATTATTAAGCCGACGGCCAAGGCGATGGTTGCTGAAGGGCGTCCGTTCCGGGGTGTCTTATTCGCCGGGCTGATGATTTCGCCGGAAGGCAAGCCGAAGACGATTGAATTTAATGCACGTTTTGGTGATCCAGAAACACAAGTCGTATTGCCTCGACTAAAATCCGATTTGCTCGATATTTTCCTCGCTGCCGTGAACGGCACGCTGGACCAGGTGGAGATCGAGTGGAAGGATGAGGCCGCGGTGTGTGTGGTGCTGGCATCCGGAGGTTATCCTGCAGCTTACGCCAAAGGGATACCTATCCATGGAATGGATCAGGCAGACGAAGCCATCGTGTTCCATGCTGGAACAGGTATCAACGAACAGGGTGAGTGGGTCACGAACGGCGGACGCGTGTTAGGCGTGGTGGGCTTGGGACGTGACATTGCCGAGGCACGGGACAAAGCTTACGAACAAGCGGCCTGTATTACCTTTGAAGGCAAGCAAAACCGTACAGATATTGCGGCCAAAGCATTGCTATAACAGCAATATATAGGATAAAGAGGACCTCTGCGGAGGTTCTCTTTTTTCGTTTGACAAAAGTATACTTATCCTATAGGATTAAAAATACAAAAACTGACTGACTGATCAATCGGGAGGAGGAAACCGATGCAGCCACGCGAGGCGAAGCAACCCAAAACCCCTTCGAAGGAACCACCTATTGATCACGGGGGAGAAGAAACAGACCGCAGAACACAGCTACTTCATATTGCGTTAAAGCGGTTCGCCGAGCAGGGTTACCACCAAACGAAGATTTCAGATATCGTGGTGGAGGCAGGAGTAGCTCAAGGCACATTTTACTGGCATTTTAAAAGTAAAGAAGCCTTGGCGCTGGAGATTATCGCTACAGGCCGTGAACAACTGCTGTCAGCGATCGGGCAGGGGTATCGCCGTGATGCGGGAACGCTGGCTGATATGGTTAAGGCATCAGAAGCACTGTTTGTTCGGCTATTTCATTTTGCCTTGGAGAACCGTTATCTAATGGGTTTGCTGCTAATCGGCAGTGGTGTCGATGAACCCGTGCGGCAGAGCATCCGTGAGACCAGAACTGCGATGGAGCTTGCATTCCGGCGCAATATGGAGCGAGCGATCGAGCTGAACATGCTGCCTGCCGAATTAGATGTCGAACTAAGGGCAGCCCTGCTTATGAGCATGATTGAAGGGGTCATTATACGCTGGCTATTCGGTTCAGAGGGAACACATGACCACATCAAGCAGGTATCGGCTACAAGATTGGCAGAAGAGGCTGCTAATTTTGAATTTTATGGACTACTAGGCCAAGGCTAGATAGCCAAATTACACATATACACTTAAACATTTACATCTAGACAGGAGCGAACGACATATGAAAACACGTAAAAAAGGGTTTTTGGTGACCACACTCATGGCTCTGGCTTTGTTCAGCCTTGTGCTGAGCGCTTGTGGGACAAAGCCAGAAGCTTCTAATACGAGCAATGGAGCAGGCAGCAGTAATGAGGCAGCCGCCAATCAGCTAGAGGCCATCAAGAAGGCCGGTGTAATGAAGGTTGGCATGATGGGGACTTATCCGCCGTACAATTTTTTGAACGACAACAAGGAATTGGACGGGTTTGATGTAGATATTGCTAAAGAATTGGCGAAACGAATTGGAGTAAAGGTGGAGTTCACGGCCCAAGAATTTTCAGGACTGATTCCAAGTTTGCAAAAGAAAAAATTCGATGCAGTGGTTAGCCAGGTGGCGATTACAGAGGATCGTAAGAAGGCCATTGACTTCACAGACCCCTATATCACCAATAATGTGAATATTATCGTGAACAGCAAAACAAATGACATTACGAAGCTGGAAGATTTTAAAGGCAAAACGATTGGTGTTGGCCTAGGGACGAATGATGAATCTTACCTGCGCAACGAGGTGTTGCCGAAGGTAGGCGATTTTGAGATCAAAACCTATGATGATGTCATTACTTCATTGAAAGATCTGAACTCTGGTCGTATTGATGCAACCATTAACAATCTGTATGCTCTCAAGCCCATCATCGATAAAAACGGGTTCCAAATTAAAGCCGTAGGTGAGCCGGTTAAATCGGATCAAGCGGCTGTAGCTATTAACCAGAATACTCCTGAGCTCAAGGAAGCCTTGAACAAGGCTCTGAAGGAAATGAAGGAAGACGGCACTTACAAAACCATTTTCAAAAAATGGTTTGGCGAGGAGCCAAAAGAATAACGTAAGCTTGTTACAGGCGTCTGGCTCCAGTCTTGGCTTTTATGCTGACATGGGGCCACTCGTCTGAAAGAAGGGAATATAACCGATGCTTGAATTAATGTGGGAGAACGTCCCTTTTTTATTGAAGGGTGCTTATTATACGCTGTATATAACGATTGTTTCTATGCTTTTTGGTCTAATCATTGGTCTGATTGTTGCTGTAGCCCGACTGAAAGGTAATCGACCGATTCGTTGGCTGGCCCGTATGTATGTATCGCTCATCCGGGGAACGCCGGTTTTGGTGCAGATTGCAGTCATTTATTATGGATTGGATGATTACGGAATATCATTCGGGTCGCTGACGGCTGCTTGTCTTGCACTGAGTATTAATACAGGGGCGTACTTATCAGAGACGTTCCGTGGAGCTATTTTAGCCGTACCGCAGGGACAGACTGAGGCCGCTTATGCTACGGGAATGTCGCCTGGTCAAACGATGTGGCGTATTATTCTTCCGCAGGCATTACGCATTGCAATTGCACCGATGGGGAATACGTTCGTGGGTATGCTTAAAGAAACGTCGCTTGTGTCGTTTATCGGGGTCAGTGAATTGATGCGACAGGCACAGCTTTTACAGGCGCAGTATTTGCGCTACATGCCGTTTTTGCTCGAAATTGCCTTGATGTACTGGATTATGAGCATTGGATTCTCCGCTATACTGGAGCGGGTGGAAAAGCGTCTGGCTCGAGCTTATTAAGGTGGAGATGATAGATGATGATAACAACAAACGGATTAGGTAAACGATTCGGACAGGTAGAGGTTCTGAAAAGCATAGATTTTCAGGTTGCCGCTCGTGAAATCGTCGTATTGCTCGGTCCCAGCGGATCTGGTAAAAGTACTCTGCTGCGTTGCCTGAACGGACTGGAAGAGCTGTCTTCCGGCAAGTTTGAGGTGAACGGGATTGAGGTTGATGCTACGGCTTCCCCACGTGTCCGCCAAGCAGCCATTCGTGATATTCGCAAGCAGACGGGAATGGTGTTCCAGCAATTCAATCTATATCCGCACAAAACAGCAATCGGCAATGTCATTGAAGGACTGCTGACAGTAAAGAAAATGCCACGTGACAAGGCGATGTCTATTGGACAACAGCTACTGAAGCGGGTGGGATTATTGGATAAGCAGGATGTACATCCAACTCGTCTGTCCGGTGGACAGCAGCAACGGGTAGCTATTGCACGCGCACTGGCGATGGACCCGGCGATTATGCTGTTCGATGAGCCGACATCAGCACTTGATCCCGAACTTGTGGGTGAAGTGCTGGGGGTTATGCGGGAGCTGGCTCAAGACGGAATGACGATGGTCGTCGTGACTCATGAAATGAAATTTGCCCGCGAGGTGGCGGACAAGGTTGTATTTATGGCAGACGGAATCATTGTGGAGGAAGCTGCGCCACAGGCGTTTTTTGATGCTCCCCAGCATGAGAGGACACAAAAATTTCTGCGTCAAATTAGCGAATTTTAAGTTAGATCAGGAATAAATCATAGATTATGAAGATGGAAAGAAGGCAATTAAACATGAAAGTATCTACAACTTGGCACGGCAAACGCGCGTTTACTTCGGAAGGACCCTCCGGTTATTCCGTAGGGATGGACGCTACGGCGGCTTACGGCGGTGACGGCAAAGGAATGACCCCGATGGAATTGCTGCTGGCAGGTCTGGCGGGATGTATTGGTATCGATATTACGATGATTTTGGATCGTTTTTTGTCAGACATTCAACGGATTGATATTGATGCAGAGGGTACACGCAAGGAACAAATGCCAACGGGCTTTACAGCGATTGATCTGACGTTCCACGTAGATGGAGATATTCCGGATTACCGTGTATGGAAAGCGATTCAGATGGGTAAGGAAAAATATTGTGCTGTATCCGACTCCTTAAAAGCGGAAATTCGGATGCACCTCATTTTAAATGGAACAGAAGTACCCTATCCAGCGTAAGTGTTGATGGATAAGGAGAGTCAGCCTGTACTAAGTGTACAGGTTGACTCTCTTTTTTATGATATATGAAAATATGGTACATAATGAATCTTCTGTACTTTAGCTTCGTTAAAACAAAACTCCGATATAAAACGGGAAAATAAACTTGTGTGAAGTGTGGCATATAAAAGTAGCTGTAGGATGAATCGTTTAGAAAAGAAATGAATCAGCGGTTCGGTGTACAGATGGGAGGTAAATCAGCTAAACGCTACAGTATAGTGCAGCGGCGTTTAGCTGTACTGAATAATTTGCCCTTTATCCGCTGCCTTTTTGCTTGCGTTCCCGCAGCAATAGATACAGGAAATAAGGCGCCCCAATCACGGCTGTCACGATGCCAGCGGGAATCTCAAGCGGAGGCTTCAGCCCCCGTCCGAGTGCATCGGCAAGGACAAGAATCAGGGCACCGATCATGGCCGCGCCAGGCAGTAGATAGCGGTGGCGATTGCCGAACAACCGCCGAGCCAGATGTGGTGCCAGCAGTCCTATAAAGCCGATGGAGCCGATGGCAGCGACACAGGCAGCAGCTAAGGCCACGGATACGGCCAGCAGTCCTGTGCGCATACGCTTCACGCTAAGACCCAAGCCAGCGGAGCTTTCCTCATCCAGGCCCATAATATCCAGTTTGCGCTGTAGCGTATAAGCGAGCGGCAGCAATACAACTAACCATGGCAAAAGTCCATATACTTCATCCCAGCCTTTGCCCCATAGACTTCCAGCTAGCCAAGTCAGCGTATCGCTGGCTTCGAGTGGATATTTGACCAGAATATAATCGGTTGCAGCCTGAAAAATAGCACCCACCGCCAGCCCGGTTAAGGCCAGCATGTTAGGACGCATGCCTTCCCTCATCGAAAGCTGTACAAGCAGTAGTGCAGCTACTCCGGCACCGATAAAGGCAGCGATCGGTAGCAGCGCCACGGGGGATGAGGGGAGCAGCACGATGACGAGAACCGCCGCAAAGCCGGCTCCTTTGGACACACCCACCACGTCCGGCGAAGCCAGTGGGTTGCGGATCATGCCTTGCAGCAGCACGCCGGCTACTGCAAGGCCAGCACCAGCCATAACGGCCAACAGGCCACGAGGCAGGCGATAATGATGAACGATGAACCAGGAAGAGGCATCCCGATCAGTCAGCGCCATGATCAGCTCAGAAGGTGCAATGTAGGTGCTGCCCACGCCAATAGCAATAAAAGAAACACCCAGCATAAGCACGAGTAAAATCCACAGCTTTTTCATCGTGAAGCCCTCCCGTTCTTATGAGCCAGATATAAAAAGAAGGGCGCGCCCACCAGCGCAGTTACAATACCAACAGGCGATTCATAAGGGAAGGCAATAAACCGCCCAAGCACGTCTGCATATGTCAGCAGCAGAGCTCCGCAGATTGCAGACAGGGGGATGCCCCGTTTATAATTGTCGCCTGTAAACACCTTGATGATGTTTGGCACCATTAAGCCCACGAAGCCGATGGACCCGGCTACCGCTACAGCAGAGCCTGCCAGCAGAATGACTGAGGCTGAGGCTAGTAAGCGGATAAGACGTACATTTTGCCCCAGTCCCTGTGCCACCTCTGTACCGAGGCTAAGCACAGATAGCGAGGGGGCCAGCGCCAGTGCAAGGACCATACCCACGGCGAACCATGGCAGCACCAGCCGCGTATCGGCCCAGGTGGACCCGTCGATGGCTCCGGCGAGCCAATACAAGACATCGGATATTTGCTCATTGAACACGAGCAGTCCCTGAGTGACAGAGGCCAGCAGCAGGTGTACTGCCATCCCGGCAAGGGCTAGCTTGACTGGCGTCATGCCTGCCGTTCCGGCCAATGCGTATACGAAGGAACCGCCTGCGATCGCTCCGGCAAAAGCAAAATAAATGCTGCCGGACGACCCGATATTCGGCAGCAGCACGACCGACAGGACGACAGCCAGCGAAGCGCCTGAGCTGACCCCAAACACCTGCGGCGAAGCCAGCGGGTTGCGTGTGATGGCCTGCATCAGCGCTCCGGCCACGGCAAGCCCGGCGCCGACGATCAGGCCAATGACGGCACGTGGCAGGCGTATCGTCAAGATAATGAGCTGATCCTTGGACGGATGCTCGGTGAATAGTGCAGTCAGCATGGTGGGGATGTCCATCCTGACTGGACCAATTGCTATGCTCAGCAGCAGTCCAGCAAGCAGAGCGAATAAAAGTGCAAAGAAGACCGGCTTATTTAGCCGGTCGCGTAAGGCTTGTCCGATCAACGGGAGCCGTCTCCTTTATTTTGCGCAGGATACAGAAGCGAAATTGCTTGCTCCAGTATTTTCTCGGCAGAGCCGAGTCCGCGGTACCGGGTCCACAGTGCCCGGTTTACTTCGTAAATTTCCCCTTTTTTCACGGCCGTAATGTTTTGCCATAACGGATTTTGCTTCCATTCCGCAAGCAGCTTCTCATCGGCT
>NZ_JCAJRU010000207.1:0-9096 GCF_059447605.1 Paenibacillus sp. N119s
AGACACGCTCGCTGGTTGATAATCTCAAGGAGAATTATCCAGTGCTGGTGGACGACCTTATTCCGTCTGTGCTGGCGATTGGGGATGTACAAAAAGTGCTGGCCAAGCTATTGAAAGAAAAAATTTCTATTCGCGATATGGTGACTATATTCGAGACACTGGCTGACTATGGTACTTATACAAAAGATCCAGACGTGCTGACAGAATATGTTCGTCAAGCGTTATCACGTCAGATTACGCAGCAATTTGCACAGCAAGGAGAAACGTTGCGCGTTATTACCGTGGGACCAGGATTGGAGAAGAAAATTGCTGAGAGCGTGCAGCAGTCGGAGCAAGGCAGCTATTTGGCTCTTGATCCGGTGTCAACGCAAACGGTGTATCAAAAAATGATGGAACAAATCAACCGTCTTATTCAATCTGGACAACAGCCTATTGTGTTAACGTCACCGACAATACGTATGTATTTGCGGCAAGTGATGGAGCGGACGATGCAGGATGTCCCGGTGCTGTCGTACAGTGAACTGGAGCCGAACGTTGAAATTCAAAGTGTCGGGGTGGTGAACTTATGAGAGTGAAACGATATGTAGTGGATACCATGCCAGAGGCCATGCTGCAAATCAGGGGTGACTTAGGGACAGATGCCGTCATTTTAAGTACAAAGGAAGTAAAGGTCGGCGGTTTTATGGGGATGTTCAGTAAAAAGAAAATTGAAGTGGTTGCTGCAGTTGAGGAGCAGCAACCACCAAAGCCTCGGCGGGCTGAACGATCGTCACAGCAGCTTGCCCAGGCTGCTTTTCCTCTCATGGACACCCCTGAGCAACCGGAAAAGTCATCAGTCCCTGTAGTCCCAAGACAGGCAGCTCCAGAAGCCTATCGACGGATTACACAACAGATAACTGGCAATTCCAAAGAAGGACAAGCTGAATTAACGGTTAATACAGAACAAGCTACATCAGTGACTGAGCCTTTGTCACCTAAGCCTGCTAATAAACTGGAGACTACATCTCAGGCACTTGATCACGAAGTAGTGCCTTCGAACATGAAATCATCCAGTGAACTTTATAAACGGCCAATCGAAGCAAGTGTTTCAGACAAGAGCGGAGCAGAGGAAAATCAGGCATTGCTTAATGAATTGCGAGAAATGAAGGCGATGATGACTCGATTTTCCAGAAACGCTTCAATGGAAAGTACTTGGCCGGAGGCGCTGCAAGAGATTTGTGAGCATGTGCTGGAACAGGAAGTAGAACGTGATTTATTGGAATATTGGATCGAACAGGTATATGTGCGTCGAAATGAGCACCCTTTTGCGCCTGAAACTTTTGATTGGGAACAAGCCTTTCGCGAGGAAGTCACCGGTTTTATACAGACAAAACTGGATAAAGGGATCTCCCAAGATACCAAAATTGTATATGTTGCAGGCCCAACCGGGGTAGGAAAAACGACAACCATTGCAAAATTGGCAGCAGAACAGTTGTTCAAGCATCATCGCAAAGTTGGATTTATCACTTCAGACACGTACCGGATTTCAGCCGTCGAGCAACTGCGTACATATGCTACGATTTTGAATGTACCGCTTGAAGTTGTGCAATCTCCCGGCGACGTCCAAAGAGCTATCCAACGTTTGGAGCATTGTGACTTGATCCTCATGGATACTGCGGGAAGAAATTATCGTAATGAGTTGCTTGTATCAGAACTGCAAAGCCTGCTTTCACCTATTAATGAAAGTGAGACGTATCTGGTACTCAGCCTGACATCCAAAAGCAGGGATATGCTCAATATAACTGGACATTTTAGTAAGTTTGGTCTTAGTAAGGTTGTATTTACCAAGATGGATGAGACAGGCAGTTGTGGTGGGATGTTTAATCTTTTGCACCAGTTTCCGATGCAGTTGGCCTATATTACCAATGGGCAAAATGTTCCTGACGACCTGCTTCATCCCGATGCAGAAATGGTGACGAGTATGCTGCTTGGAGCCAAAGGGACGCTGGGAGTTAATGGAGATTCCATATGAGTGATCAAGCCCAATCACTTCGACAAATGGCTTCATCCTTGGATAAGTATCGATTGCCTCCACGTAATCGTCACGCAAAAATTATAACGATTACCAGTGGCAAAGGCGGGGTAGGCAAATCTAATTTTACGCTGAACTTTGCTCTGGCCCTGCAATCTCTTGGCCGAAAGGTACTTGTGTTTGATGCAGATATCGGTATGGCCAATATCGATGTGTTGATGGGGGCCCATTCCCAATACAATCTTCTTCACCTATTAAAACGTGAAAAGTCAATTGATGAGATTATTCAAAAGGGTATAGGTGGTTTGCCTTATATTGCCGGAGGATCAGGCTTGAGCGAACTGTTTGCGTTATCGGATGAGAATCTGAATTATTTTGCCGAAGAAGTAGAAAAAATGGCAGCAGACATGGATTATATTCTTTTTGATACAGGTGCAGGTTTATCCAAGGAGAACCTTAAGTTCATCACTTCAGCTGACGAATGTATGGTAGTAACCACCCCAGAACCGACGTCCTTAACAGATGCATATGCACTAATTAAAGTCGTCAACGGGTTGCAAAAGGATACGGTATTCAAAATTATAGTCAATCGTGCCGATAACGATAATGAGGCCCGTCAAGTTGCCGATAAAATCGCACTTGTTGCGAAACGCTTTTTGGAGATCGAAATCCCGCTGCTTGGACATATCAGTGATGATACTCACGTCATGCAGGCAGTCAAAAGACAAGTACCTTTTATGGTTGCTTTTCCGGGATGTGCGGCTTCAAGAGATGTACTGAATCTGGCACACCGTTTTGCAGCAATGCCACAGGTTCCACAATCAGGTGCACTGAGTGGAATTAAAGGATTTATGCAAAAATGGTTGCGGCGTTCTATGCATTGATTTTTGATGAGAGGAAACAGGGGTGTTAAACATGTGTGCTTACCGGGTGCTGGTTGTAGATGATTCAGCCTTTATGCGCAAAATTATTACAGACTTAATTGTAAGGGATGAGTCGTTCAACATCGTAGGTACAGCCGCCAATGGCAGAGAGGCTGTAGAGAAAGTGAAAGAGTTGCAGCCTGATTTGGTCACCATGGATGTCGAAATGCCTGAAATGAATGGTCTTGAAGCGTTGCCACTGATTATGGCAGCCCATCCGCTACCTGTCATTATGTTGTCAGGCATTAATGAACAAGGCATGAAGGAGACCATTATGGCTCTGGAGGCAGGGGCTTTCGATTTTATAAGAAAGCCTTCCATCGCTCATGCACAAGATATTGAGCAGGTGAGCAAGGCGCTGCTTGAACAGATGCATACTGCTATGCAAGCAGTACGAAGCCGCTTGGAGCGTAAAGAAGCTAATGAGCGCAAAGCTGCATTGGAACAAGCGAAAAAAACGACAATGGAAAAGCCGCCTGGACAGGCTATGACTGAGAAACGAACTGGAAGTCAAGCTTCGGTAGACAGGCCTCCTGTTGTTCCGCTGGCTCCTCCACCTGCTGCATCGGCTCAGCCAAAGCGAGATACTGGAAAGTCCGTCGCGCCAGCTGCTAAACAGGAAAGCAAAAAACAGCTGTCTGGCACATCTGCCACGGGTGGCCGCGTTGACCAGCCAGCAGTTCAGCCAAGGAAACCAGTGCAAGCACCGAGTGCGCAGAAGAAGGAAGACTTATCCAAGGAGATGGGAAGAACGCCAGGACAACTGAAGAGTTCTAATCCAACTGCTGGCAAAACGATGCAGAGTAAGGACAAAGCAGGACTGGTTAAGCCGGAGTCACGGAAGACGGTAACTTCGTCAGCTTCTTCCACTCCTGCGGCTACAACGCCTACAGTAACGGCACCTACAGCGCCAGCAGCACCAAATGGATTTTCACTTAAAAAAGGTGTGCATTCGTCCAGCTTTCGAAAACTGGTGGCGGTCGGATGTTCTACAGGCGGACCGCGCGCGCTCAAGACGCTGTTGGAGCGCATTCCTGGGGATTTTCCAGCTCCCATCGTTATTGTTCAGCATATGCCGCCAAACTTCACTCGTTCGCTAGCACAACGTTTGAACACGTTGAGCCCATTGCGGGTTGTGGAGGCTGAGCAGGGAATGACGCTGGAGACGGGAACAGCCTACATTGCTCCAGGGGGATATCAACTCAGAATTGTGTCTGGAGCTGGTGGTAAATACACGGTGTCACTGAAGATGGAGGAGGCGCGCAATGGTCACCGACCTTCCGTAGATACGATGTTCGAATCACTGCTCTCGTTAACCTCGCTGGAAAGACATCTAGTATTGCTCACTGGAATGGGGAGCGATGGGGCTAAAATGATGAAAAAGCTTTATGATGCTGGGGTTCAATCCACATTTGCTGAAAATGAGGAGACTTGTGTAGTGTACGGAATGCCCCGCTCAGCAGTTGAATTAAAATGTGTGCGCCACCTTCTGCCTATGCAGGAGATCGCCCCTAAGCTTGTACAAGTTGTGAAATAATCGGAGTGTAACTCATGGAGGAGGTGTCTCACAATGGACATGAACCAATATTTAAACATGTTTATTGATGAGTCGAATGATCATCTGCAATCTCTTAACGAAAATATGCTTCAACTGGAAAGCAACCCAACCGATCTAGGCATCGTTCAGGTGATTTTCCGTTCTGCCCATACCCTCAAGGGGATGGCTGCTACAATGGGGTTTGAAGACCTGGCATCGCTAACTCACCAAATGGAAAACGTTCTTGATCTGGTACGTAACAACAAGCTGGCGATGCATGAATTTATATTCGATACCTTATTTAAGGGATTGGATGCTCTGGAGTCCATGGTGCAGCACATTACAGAGGGAGGCGATGGAAAAGCGGATGTCTCCTCTATTGTATCCTCACTGCAATCCATCGTAAGCGGAGATTTCCTAAAGTCCGGTTCAAACGCCGCCACCCAGGAGTCTCCTGCTCCAAAAGCGGGCACTAACGATAGTGCTGGACTTGTCTTGGACCAGTTCCAGTATTCTGTACTGGAGCAGTCGATTTCAGAAGGACATCGTGTTCACTATATACAGGTAACCATCAGTTCAGAGAGCCAGCTGAAGGCTGCGCGTGCCTTTATGGTATTCAACACACTGGAAAACTCCGGTGAAATCGTCAAGGCCTATCCGTCCGTACAGGATATCGAGCAGGAAAAATTCGAACAAAGCTTCTCGTTATATTACATAACGCAGAAAGAAGTTGGGGAGCTGGAAAAGGAAATTGCGGGTATCTCTGAAATCGACACGGTCTCAGTGGTACAACTGGATCAGGAATCGCTTAAACAAATGAGCGAAGTTACTGCTGGGCTCGCTGAGACAGCGGCGGTACAGGAAGCACCTGTTGCCGTGCAGCCACCCGCTCCATCCCAGCCGCAGTCTCCAGCTGCGGCCTCTGTCGCCAAGCCAGCCGCTGGTAAAGCGCCAGCAGCCAAGGCGGCTGCACCTACACACAATCGTACGATTCGTGTAGATATTGAACGTCTGGACGTACTTATGAATTTATTCAGCGAGTTGCTCATTGACCGTGTGCGGTTAGAACAGTTAGCCAGTGAGGCTTCTAATCCAGCACTGACAGAAACGGTTGAGCATATGAGTCGTGTGAGCAGTGATTTGCAAAACGTTGTTCTTAAATTGCGGATGGTACCTGTAGATACTGTTTTCAATCGTTTCCCGCGTATGGTTCGCGATCTGGCCAAGTCGCTGGATAAAAAACTGGAATTGGTTATTACTGGAGCAGAGACTGAAATGGATCGGACTGTGATCGACGAGATTGGCGATCCTTTGGTGCATTTGCTTCGTAACTCCGTGGATCATGGCATTGAGTCGGTAGCCGACCGGATTGCAGCTGGCAAACCAGAGACTGGAACGGTTCAACTGCGTGCTTTTCATAGCGGTAATAACGTATTTATCGAAATTGAGGATGATGGGAACGGAATTAACCGTGAGAAAGTACTGAACAGTGCTATTTCCAAAGGAATTTTGACAGCAGAACAAGCCGCTTCCATGACTGACGAAGAAGCCTATCAGGTATTGTTTGCTCCGGGCTTTAGTACAGCTGCGGTCATTTCAGACGTATCGGGACGCGGTGTCGGTCTGGATGTTGTTAAATCGAAAATTACCGCTTTGGGTGGTAATGTTACGGTTCACTCCACATTGGGACAGGGCACGAATTTCTCTGTACAATTGCCGCTGACCCTATCCATTATTGCAGCCATGATGATACAGATCGGTTCTGAAAAATATGCGATTCCTTTGTCTTCGATTGTGGAAACTGCGATCGTCAAACGTACGCAAATCCGTTCTGTGCATGGCAATAAAATGATTGCTTTCCGAGATTCTCATATCCCGCTTATCTCCTTGAGTCAGCTGTTTGAGGTACCGGACTTCAACGAAGATGAAGAAGAAGAGACAGAGGTCGTGGTCATCCGTAAGGGAGACCGTCTGGCAGCCCTTTCTGTACAGGACTTTTTGGGACAAAGTGAAATCGTCCTTAAAAATTTGGGCAAGTATCTTCCAAACATCCAAGGGATTTCGGGTGCCACGATTCTGGGTGACGGTCAGGTTGCCTTGATCATTGACCCAAATGTTTTCATTAAATAATGTTTTCATTAAAAATGAAAGAAATGTGAGATTGCTGACATCAATAAGGAGGGTTTTTAGACATGGGAGAAGAAATTAAAGTTATCGTATTTAAGCTAGGTGAAGAGGAATACGGTGTTGAAGTAGAAAAAGTCCAATCTATTGAACGTATGGTGCCGATTACACGAGTTCCAAGAACTTACGATTTTGTTAAAGGCGTATTCAACATGAGAGGCGTAGTTATTCCGGTTATTGATCTTCGTGGTCGTTTTGGATTACCTGAAGCTGAGTATACCGATCAAACCCGTATTATTATCGTTGCTGTGGGCGAGATGCAAGTCGGCTTTATCGTGGATTCAGCGAATGACGTGATTGACCTGAATACTGACAACATTGAGACACCACCGGAAGTAGTTGGCGGAGTTAAGGCTAAATACCTTCGCGGAGTTGCTAAAATTGGTGAAGAACGTCTGCTGATCATGCTCAACTTGTCCGAAGTTTTGAACCGTAGCGAGATGAACCAATTAGAAGGCTTAGAGGATTAATATATGGAAAATCTGGGGAATCTCGAAGACTTCAAGTTGGATGTATTGAAAGAAGTCGGCAACATTGGCTCGGGGAACGCTGCTACAGCGCTCTCCCGGCTTCTCAATAAACCGATCGACATGGGTGTGCCCAAAGTGCAAATGCTGCCTTTTGAGGAAATTGCGGACAAAGTCGGCGGAAATGAACAGCTTGTTGTTGCAATATTTTTTAGGGTCGAAGGGGAAGCACCTGGTAATCTATTCTTCATATTGCAACCTCAGGCGGCAAAAAGCTTACTATCCCGTTTGGCGAATATTCCTTCGGATGACGAAGATAGCTTTAACGAGATGGAGCATTCAGCCCTGTCGGAGATCGGTAATATTTTAGCAGGCTCTTATCTTTCTTCGTTGGCGGATTTCACACGTTTATCCATGTACCCGACAGTACCTGCGCTGGCACTGGATATGGCAGGAGCTATTCTCAGCTATGGACTGCTGCAGTTTGGGCAAATGGGGGATGCTGCTTTATTGATTGACACATCGTTTCTGGAAGGGCAGAATCAGATTGAGGGTCAATTTTTCCTGATTCCTGATCCAGAATCGTTCGGGAAAATCTTTAGGTCGTTAGGAGTCCCGATGAACGATGATTGAGGATAAAAGCATCATTAAAGTCGGCATGGCAGATTTAAATGTTACTAGCAACCCGAACTCGATTCGCACGACAGGACTTGGCTCCTGCGTCGGATTGACCCTCTATGATCCTCATTTGAAGCTGGCAGGCATGGCACATGTGATGTTACCGTCCTCGGATATTGCCCGTGAAGGGCAGCTGAATATTGCCAAATATGCGGATACCGCATTGCCAGAGTTGTTGGAGCGAATGTTGAAACTGGGTGCTGAGCGGCGCAGACTGATTGCCAAAATGGCAGGAGGAGCGCAGATGTTTGCCTTTGCCGGTAGTGGAGACACCATGCGGATTGGCCCGCGCAATGTAGAATCCTGTAAGGAAATGCTTGTAGATCTGGGCATTCCTTTGATTGCGGAAGATACAGGTGGCAATTATGGACGAACGATTGAGTTGGACTCTGAAACTGGCGTTTTGAATATTCGAAGCGTACAAAAAGGTGTAAAGGAATTATAAACATGTTATTTGGTAGCTTACGCATTAATCTTTGGTCTGGAGTAGTCGGATTTATTCTGACTTTTGTGTTGTCCGTTGGCAGCAATCTGCTGACCACGAGCTTAATTCGTGGCTTAATCGCCTTCGTTTTTTGGTTCCTACTTGCATTTGTGCTGCGCTGGACACTGGGTGTAGTGGCGCGGCCAGATCTGGGGAATGCCCAACACCGGGCAAGCTCTCAGGTAGACGGCGTAGGGGGGAATCTGGACCTGACGACACCAGACGAAAATGAAAACCTGAATGAATTGCTAAAACCGAAACCAGAGCAGACGGACGAGGGGAATAATGGTTTCGCACCTTTAAAACCACCTAAGCTGGTTTCCAACAAGGACCCTGAAGAATTGGCCAAGGCCGTTCGTCACCTGACAGACAAATAAGGAGGGTGAAGCCGATGAACGAGCGAAAAGCCGCTCATTTGAACCATTCCGAGCTGTGGGAGCAATGGAAAGAACACGGTGACAAGGAAGCGAAAAAGCAGTTAATTGAGAAGTATCTCCATATTGTGGAATATGTGTCGGGTCGTCTTGCAGTAGGCCTACCTAAAAATGTATCCAAGGATGATCTGGCGAGCAACGGCGTTATGGGTTTGATTGATGCTTTAGAGAAATTTGATTATGAGCGTGGTTTGCAGTTTGAGACTTATGCTTCTTGGCGTGTTCGTGGAGCAATTTTGGATGGTCTTCGTCAAGGAGATTGGGTTCCTCGTTCAGTCAGGGAAAAAGCGAAAAAAATCGAAGACGCCTACCAGCATTTAGAACAGAGATATTTACGCACAGTAAGCGATGAAGAGATGAGTCATTATTTGGACGTCT
>NZ_JCAJRU010000208.1:0-9044 GCF_059447605.1 Paenibacillus sp. N119s
ATGATTGTGATATAATACATAAAGCTGTTTCAAAAATGTTATCAGCAACCGGCAAAATGCTGAAGGAGTGATTAATAGAGATGTTTAAATTAAGCGAGATTAAGGAATTGATCAAGCTGGTGGATGAAACGTCTGTGCATGAGCTTGAAATTGAAAATGAAGGAACTCGCCTGATGATCCGTAAACCGGGCAAAAGCGAGATCGTTACGGTACAGGCTCCTGTAACAGCGCCTGCTTATACAGTGGCGCCACAAGCTGCAATTCCGAATCCACAAGTACAGTCCGATGTTGGACATGCAAATGCTGGGGAGCCGAAGGAATATGCAAGCAATCTACATAAAATCGTATCTCCGATGGTAGGCACTTTCTATAGTTCTTCATCCCCGGATACGGCTCCGTATGTGAGTATCGGCAGTAAAGTAGGCGAAAAAACAACGGTATGTATCATTGAAGCGATGAAGTTGATGAACGAGTTGGAAGCTGAAGTGAAGGGCGAAATTGTGGAAATTTTGGCCGAAAACGGACAGTTGGTGGAGTATGGTCAGCCATTGTTCCTTGTGAAACCGGAGTAAGAAGCTTGGTTGTCCCTTTTTCTGAGGGTTCGACAAGACTGCTCCCAGGGAGGATAAAGTCATGACATTTCAAAAAGTATTGATCGCGAACCGTGGAGAAATTGCAGTTCGTATCATTCGCGCTTGCCGCGAAATGAATATCTCGACAGTTGCCGTTTATTCGGAAGCTGACAAGGATTCGCTACATGTGCGTCTCGCAGATGAGGCTTACTGTATCGGACCAACGTTGTCCAAGGACAGCTACCTTAATTTTACGAACCTGATGAGTGTTGCTACATTAACTGAATGTGATGCCATTCATCCAGGTTACGGATTTTTAGCGGAAAATGCAGACTTCGCAGAAATTTGCGAATCGTGCAATATAACGTTCATTGGACCTTCTCCTGAAGCAATTAACAAAATGGGGGATAAGGCTGTCGCCAAGCAGACCATGAAGGATGCCGGGGTCCCTGTAATTCCTGGTTCAGACGGACTGGTTGAGGATATGCAGGATGCGATCAGCATTGCACGTGATATCGGGTATCCCGTCATTATCAAGGCCACAGCAGGTGGTGGTGGTAAGGGGATTCGTATCGCTGAAGACGAGGATAACCTTATCCAGCAAATCACTACCGCTCAGCAGGAAGCACAAAAGGCATTTGGTAATGCGGGTGTGTACCTGGAAAAATATTTGACCGGTATGAAGCACGTGGAAATACAGATCATAGCGGACAAGCATGGTAATGTTGCCTATTTGGGCGAACGGGACTGCTCTGTACAGCGTCGTCGTCAGAAGTTGTTGGAGGAAGCACCATGTCCAGTACTATCGCAGGATGTCCGTGAAGAAATGGGGCAGGCAGCTGTTCGTGCAGCTTTGGCCGTACAATACTCTGGTGCAGGCACGCTCGAATTTTTGCTTGGCCCAGACAATAAGTTCTACTTCATGGAAATGAACACACGGATTCAGGTAGAACATCCAGTAACAGAAATGATTACTGGTGTCGATCTGATCAAAGAAATGATTTCAGTAGCTGAAGGACATCCGCTTTCCTTTACGCAGGAAGAAGTCACTATCAATGGCTGGGCGATAGAATGTCGCATTAACGCTGAGGACCCAGATCGTAATTTTATGCCTGCACCGGGTAAGATCGGATTTTATCTGCCTCCAGGTGGTCCTGGGGTACGTGTAGACAGTGCTGCTTATCCAGGTTATAGCATTCCGCCTTACTATGATTCTATGATCGCCAAGCTGATTGTGTGGGCGCCTACACGGCAGGAGGCAATTGCTAAAATGAAGCGAGCTTTGACGGAGTTTGCGATTGAGGGCATCCCCACAACGATTTCTTTTCACCAGCGCTTGCTAGAGCATCCGACCTTTATTGAAGGCGATTTTGATATTAAATTTTTGGAGGAAAACGAAGTTTAAGCGGTATATTTCCTCAGTTTGTCATAATGAACGCCAAATGATATAGTATGGATAATAAGTGAGCATGTCTGCTTTGATATCCAAAGCTGGATGAAACTTATTTTGACCGAAAGGTGTTGAAGGTATGAGCACAGTGCCAACCGAATTCGAACGTACAGAAATTGGGGAGATTCAAATTGCCCCGGAAGTTATTGAAGTCATTGCCGGACTGGCTACCGTCGAGGTGCCGGGCGTAGCGGGAATGAGTGGCGGATTTGCTGGCGGATTTGCCGAATTGCTAGGCCGCAAAAATTTATCCAAAGGTGTAAAAGTGGAAGTCGGACAGCGTGAAGCTGCCGTAGATGTCTCCGTTATTATTGAGTATGGTAACCGTCTGCCTGAGGTGGCTGCTGCTATTCAGCATAATGTTAAGCGTTCCATTGAAAATATGACAGGTCTTAACGTGGTTGAAGTGAACGTGCAAATTCATGATGTTCAATTCAAAAATGCTGAAAAAGTAGAAGAGCCGGAAGTGCTGGGCGCCGGACGGGTTAAATAGAGCGATACTTTTGTACAAACCCCCGATCCTTATGGGTCGAGGGTTTACTCTAATTTAAGGAGGCTGTGCGTTTCGTGGCTAAAGTGGTGGACAGACTTCTGCTGTTCTTGTACAGCTTAAGTATCGGAATTATCTCCATTCTCGCCATCCTCCTCCTAAGCGGGGCCATTCCGTATGTTTTAAGTATTGAGGATGAGCGAGTGGTATGGTTTACCAGCTTGATTATCGCAGGAGTTCTGTTGTTATTGAGTCTTCGTTTTTTTTATATCTCTATTCGACGGAACCAAACCGTACAGCATTCTATTGATCAACGAACCGAATATGGTGATATTCAGATTTCGGTGGATACTATCGAAAACCTGTGCCTCAAAGCGGCTTCCCGATTTCGCGGGATGCAGGATCTGAAAGCACGCGTTCGTGTGTTGGAATCGGGACTAGATATTACGATTCGGGCGATTGTTGACGGGGAAAGCTCCATTCCGGTGTTAACCTCCGAGGTACAAAAGGGGGTACACGACCATGTGGAAGAAATTACAGGAATTCCAGTGTCCAATGTGTCGGTGTACATCGCTAATGTTTCTCAGTCACCAAGCTTTAAGAGTCGTGTGGAATAGAGGTGATTTTCCCTGATGCCCTGGAAAGAAATATGGGGAAGTTACAAGGGCCGGATCATGGGGATCACGGCTGGTATTTTTTTCGGTTTTATTTATTTGTGGGCAGGCTTTTGGAATATGTTGTTCTTTGCATTGATGGTGTTCATCGGATATACGCTAGGAAGACGGAGCGATTCAGCGCTTGGTTCATTCTTTCCTTGGAAAGAATGGGGCGAATGGTTGTCGCAACGTTGGCGTCCTTTTAAATGAACCCTGTGATACGTGTTCTCCAAAATAGAGCTGTAGCTTATTTGCGCCCAACGGTTTTGGAGGATGCGTTCACAGGTTTTTTTGTGGAAATTGGTTAAAATGAAAATAGATATAGGCAAGCGTAGGAGGCAGGGCATGAAAAGACGTCTGGCGAGGGAATTAGCGGTACAGAGCATGTACCATATGGAAATGAATGAAGTAGATGCAGCGGCAGCTGTAGATATGCTGCTTCAGGAGGCGGCTGAGGAAAACGAAGCCGAGGTCGTGATTAAAAACGCAGCAGTGTTAAGAGCGTATGTTTTGGAGCATGTGCGTGGTACATGGGAGCACAAGGAAGCTATTGACGGGCTGTTGGCGGATTACCTGAAAGGCTGGCAGATTAGCCGACTTTCCCGTGTGGATCGTCAAATTTTGAGACTTGCCGTATATGAAATGATTTTCCGCGAAGATGTTCCAGCCAAGGTAGCAGTCAATGAAGCCATTGAATTGTCGAAGCATTTTGGCACCGATGAATCGGGTAAATTTGTTAATGGTGTGCTGGGACGAGTTATACAAGAGCTGGAGCAATTGAAAGCACGTTTTTAATTAGAGACTACTGAATCAGGTTGGGGAGTGGATAAACATGTCAGCACCGATCATTGATGGTAAACAAATCTCTCAGGATATTCGGACAAGCATTCAGCAAGAGGTCATTCGTTTGAAAGAACACCGCTTTCAACCGGGACTGGCTGTTGTACTGGTAGGCGAAGACCCTGCTTCTCAGGTGTATGTTAAAAATAAGGAAAAGGCGTGTCATGACCTCGGCTATTACTCTGAGGTTCACCGCCTGGCGGCAGATACTTCGCAAGAAGCACTACTGAAACTGGTGGATAAGCTGAATCATCAAAGTAATATCCACGGAATTTTGGTACAACTGCCGTTGCCAAAGCATATTCATGAAAAAGCTGTCATTGACGCGATTGCAGTGGAGAAAGATGTTGACGGATTTCATCCCGTAAATGTAGGGAAGCTGGTCATCGGTGATGATAGCTTGTTGCCTTGTACTCCCGCTGGAGTCATTGAGTTAATCAAACGCGCTGGAGTAGAAATAGCCGGTAAACATGCAGTTGTTATTGGTCGCAGTAATATCGTGGGCAAGCCAGTGTCTTTATTGCTGCAGCGTGAAAATGCTACGGTTACGATGTGTCACTCTCGGACAGCAAATATGGCCGAACTCAGCAAGCAAGCGGACATTTTGGTCGTTGCCATTGGTAAAGCCAACTTTATTGATGCTTCGTTCGTTAAGCCAGGTGCAGTGGTTATCGATGTGGGAATGAATCGTCTGGAGAACGGAAAGCTGGCGGGTGACGTTGATTTTGAGAGCGTAAAGCAAGTGTCCGGTCCGATTACGCCTGTTCCCGGCGGAGTAGGTCCCATGACGATTACAATGCTGATGCAAAATACGCTCGTAGCGGCCAAGCGCTCGCACGGTTTGGCATAAAGGCAGTTGCCTGTGGATGAACAACACCGTATTTACTCTATAAAGGACCTGAATCGTTATATCCGGATGAAGCTGGAATCCGATCAGGTGCTGTCTGATGTATGGATACGCGGGGAAATTTCAAACTTTACGCATCATTCGAGTGGTCACATGTACTTTACGCTCAAGGATGAGGGGAGCCGGATACGTTCGATTATGTTTGCGACCCATAATAGACGGCTCCCGTTCGTACCGAAGGAAGGTACGCGTGTTATTGCCCGGGGAAACGTATCCGTATACGAACGGGATGGACAATATCAATTTTATGCAACTCAAATGCAGCCTGACGGTATAGGCAGCCTTTATCTGGCTTATGAACAGCTCAAACAAAAGCTTGATGCAGAAGGGCTGTTTGATCCCTCTCGCAAACGGGATCTGCCAGCTCACCCGGCAACCATTGGCGTAATTACGTCACCGACCGGAGCGGCTGTGCGTGATATTATCACCACACTTCAACGGCGATACCCGCAGGCTGGAATCGTGTTGTATCCAGTTCTTGTGCAAGGAAAAGGTGCCGCCCCCTCGATTGTTAAGGCCATTGAAGCCATGAATCGGATGCAAGAGGTTCAGGTGATGATCGTTGGACGGGGCGGTGGCTCTTTAGAAGAATTGTGGGCGTTTAATGAGGAAGCGGTTGCGCGTGCCATTTACGCATCGGTCATTCCTGTCATTTCGGCTGTTGGACACGAAACGGATTTTACCATTGCTGATTTTGTGGCTGACCTGCGCGCAGCGACGCCAACCGCAGCGGCTGAGCTGGCCGTCCCTCATCAGGGAGAGCTTCGGGATCAGCTGCTCCAGCGGGAGCAACGGTTACGGAATGCTCTCCGGCAGCGGCTGGAAGCCAGCCGTGAACGCTTGCTGCGGCTTCAGCGTTCGCCAGTGCTGCTGCATCCGCGCCGCTATATGCTCCAGCATGCAGAGCGGATGGACATGCTCCATCAGCGTCTGATCCGTGCAGCAACTAACCGTTCACGCTTAAACGCAGAGAAAAACGCCCGTATGCGTCAGGTACTAGAGCGGTTTAATCCGCGTGAACAAATTCGTTCAGCGCGCAAGCAGACCGATATGGCGCAACGTCAGCTGGAGTCTGCGATGCGTGCGATCGCAAAAACGGGACGACAGCAGCTGCACACTGGAATTCGTCAATTGGATGCACTGAGTCCGCTCAAAGTCATGGCCCGAGGCTACAGCTTGGTGTACGATGAGCAGGAGAAACGGCTAATCAAGTCGCTCAAAGATGTACAACCGGGAGATTCCATCAAGATAAAAGTGAGTGACGGGCAGTTAGACTGCCAAGTATGGGGAATGAAGGAGGACGCGAAGCACGGTGGCGAATGAATCGGAATTGAATTTTGAAGCGGCCATGGCCGCTCTTGAAGAAATTGTCGGACAACTAGAGCATGGAGACGTTCCTCTGGAACAAGCCATTGATTTGTTCCAGCGGGGGATGAAGCTGTCTCAGCTTTGCAGTCAGAAGCTGGAGCAAGTCGAACGTAAAATTGAAATGATTGTGGAAGAGGATGGGGATTTGCGCAAGAAGCCTTTTGGCGGTGGATTGGATGAAAACGGCGGTGAAGTGCTTGAATAGACCGTCGTTCAAGGAATATCTGACTGTGACGGCGGATGCAGTTTCGTCTGCATTGACCGAGCAGTTTCCGGCGCATTGGAATATTCCCGCTATTCTTCGGGAATCTATGGATTACTCACTCACCGCAGGCGGGAAACGGCTGCGGCCTCTGCTTGTGATCGCCGCTGCAGAAGCATTTGGTGGAAGCAGGGAAGCGGCGATGCCAGTAGCATGTGCAGTAGAGATGGTACATACGTATTCCCTCATTCACGACGACTTGCCGGCGATGGATGATGATGATTATCGGCGAGGAAAGCTGACAAATCATAAGGTATACGGCGAGGCGGTTGCTGTTCTTGCGGGCGATGCTTTGCTGACCCATGCGTTTTACAGCATCGTGCAGGCGGGACGTCGTCACGGTGTTTCTTCCGATGCACTATTGTCCATAGTTGAGGATTTATCCGAAATGAGCGGTGCCAGAGGCATGGTAGGTGGACAGGTGGCAGATATGTCAGGCGAGCAGGGAATAACAGGGATCGAGGGATTGGAATATATCCACCTTCATAAAACGGCTGATTTGATCATTTTCTCACTTTTGGCAGGTGGTCGGATTGGTGGAGCAGACAAGAGTCAGCTAGAGGCCCTTCGCTGCTTCGGACAAGATTTGGGACTGGCCTTTCAGATTCAGGACGATATATTGGATCTCGTAGGCGATGAAAGCAAAATGGGAAAAAAAACGCAGAGCGATGTTGAACAGGAGAAGGTTACCTATCCGTATTTCATCGGTATGGACGCATCTTTGCGACAAGTGGAAGAACTCACAGCCTCTGCCAAAAAAATGATTGCAGAAAGTGGGATTCCCGATTCTTCGCGATTGCTTGAGATAGCTGATTACCTGATGAAGCGTGATCATTAGGAGAGTTGGAATAGCTTTAACTTGTCTGCGTTTAAGTACAATCCAAAAGTGTGATATAATATTTGTTAACTTTACACACAAACTTGAAGGAAAGCGGGGAGATATGCGTGCTGCTTCCACATATAAAGCAACCAGGCGATCTGAAATCACTGTCGGTTGAGGAGTTGGCTTCTCTAGCCGAGGAAATCAGGAGCTTTTTGATTGAGAAGCTGTCCGTGACTGGGGGGCATCTGGCATCGAATCTGGGAGTGGTTGAGCTCACGATCGCCCTGCATTATTGCTATAACAGTCCAAAGGACAAGATGATTTATGACGTTGGGCACCAAGCCTACGTGCACAAAATATTGACAGGGCGAATGGATCGTTTTGATACACTTCGTCAGCATGATGGACTCTGTGGTTTTGTAAAAAGAAGCGAGAGCGAGCATGATGTTTGGGAGGCTGGACATAGCAGTACTTCTCTTTCGGCTGCAATGGGGATGGCCTTGGCACGGGATTTGAAGGGCGAGGACAATAAAGTTATTGCAATGATCGGGGACGGAGCATTAACTGGAGGCATGGCCTTCGAAGCCTTAAACCATATTGGTCATGAACGTAAAAATTTAATGGTCATTTTGAATGATAATGAAATGTCCATCGCCCCGAATGTAGGGGCCATGCATAATTATTTGAGCAAAATCCGCTCTGACCGTCACTATTTGCGGGCAAAGGATGAGCTGGAAGTTTTGCTGAAAAAAATACCCGCTATAGGCGGTAAACTTGCCAAATCGGCTGGCCGTGTCAAGGACAGTCTTAAATATATGATGGTGCCAGGTGTGTTATTTGAGGAGCTGGGATTTACGTACCTTGGTCCGGTCGATGGACATGATTTGTCCAAGCTAATTGAAACTTTTCAGCAGGCTGACAACGTTACTGGTCCGGTATTAGTGCATGTCGTAACCACCAAAGGTAAAGGTTATAAGCCTGCAGAGGCTGATTCGTACAAGTGGCATGGCATCAGTCCATACAAAATTGAATCAGGTCAGGTACTCAAAGCTGTAGGCAATCCGATGTATACGGAAATTTTCGGTAGAACGCTGATTGAACTGGCTGAGCAGGATGAGCGCATCATTGCGGTTACCCCTGCAATGCCTGGTGGATCAGGACTGGTACCGTTTAGTAAAGAGTTTCCTTTACGTATGATTGACGTCGGTATTGCTGAGCAGCATGCTGCAACCATGTGTGCAGCGTTGGCTATGGAAGGGATGAAGCCGGTATTTGCGGTGTATTCCACTTTTATGCAGCGTGCATATGACCAAATTGTGCACGATATTTGTCGTCATAATGCGAACGTGATGTTCGCGATTGATCGTGCTGGTTTTGTTGGTGCTGATGGTGAAACTCACCATGGCGTGTTTGATGTAGCGTTCTTGCGTCATATTCCGAATCTTGTGCTTATGATGCCAAAGGATGAAAACGAGCTGCGCCATATGATGAAGACAGCACTCGACTACGAAGACGGTCCAATTGCTTATCGTTACCCACGTGTTAATGTGGTTGGTGTGCCGTTGGATAAAGAATTGCGTGCTCTTCCCATCGGCAGTTGGGAGCTTCTGCGTAAAGGCGAGGGCTACGCTGTAATCGCTTCAGGACCGATGCTCCAAGTGGCAACAGAGGCTGCG
>NZ_JCAJRU010000209.1:0-9025 GCF_059447605.1 Paenibacillus sp. N119s
CTCTCCCTCACCAACAACAATAAAATCCACATTCGCCAAGCGCTTCATCCAGTGCTCTGTATCGTAAGATACCTCCGGACCACCCAAAACGATTTTGACCTCGGGCATAATCTTTTTCAATACATCAATGACTTTAATCGTCTCTTCAATGTTCCAAATATAACAGGAAAAACCGATGACATCTGCCCCTCGTTGAAACAGATCGGATACGATGTTCATCACCGGGTCCTTAATTGTATACTCCGCCAGCTCGATATCAAAATCCTTTTCACTGTAGGCTTTGAGGCATCGGATGGCCAACGAGGTATGAATATATTTAGCGTTTAATGTTGATAAAATGACTTTCATAGGTCACAACCTTCTATAAGTTTGCATGGGAATCGTATATCTTTAGTATAGCTATTCAAAATCCTCGTACACATCGTCTGCAAAAATTTCATCCTCGCTTACCATTCCTCCGGTAATCCCCTGATTTTGAAAGAAATCAAGAAACGGCTTGCCGTACTTGCGGAACTTCACTTCACCAACACCCTTGATCCGCAACATGTCTGCCTCGGATTGCGGATTCGCTACGCTCATTTCTCGCAGCGTGGCATCATTGAAGATAATATAAGACGGTACATGCTCCTGAGCGGCCAGATCGCGGCGGATCAGGCGCAATTGCTCGAATACAGTTTCGTTGACCGCGGCAGGATAGGTGTCGCGTCCCTTTCGTCCGCGTGACCCCGCTCCACCAGCAAAAGCAGTGGCATGTCGCACCACACGCTGCATGACTTTCCGCTGACCTCTCAGCACTTCAGCAGCAAGTTGTTGCAAGCGTACGACCGGATATTGCCCTTCGGATAGCATCAGGTAGCCTTCCGACACAAGAACATTGATAATTTCAGCAATTTCTTTTTCTGTGCGGTTGCCCATCACACCGTAGGTTGGCAGGCTGTCAAAACCATACTGCAGCACTTTTTTGTTACGCGAGCCCTTCAACACCGAGGCCACCATCGAAACCCCATATCGTTCCCGCATTCGATGAATGCATGAAAAAATCTTTTGTGCATCTATAGTCATATCCACCAGTTCCCGCTCATCTGTGCACGAACTGCATATGCCGCAGGCTTCATGCTCCTCCGCTTCTCCGAAATACTCTAGCTGTGCCGAACGCAGGCAGCGAGTTGTGTAACAATAGTCAACCATCTGCTGGAGCTTGCGGTAGTCGTTGCGCTTGCGGTCTTCATCCTGAGGGTTTTGCTCAATCAGGAACTTCTGGGTCACAATATCTTGCGGTCCGAACAGCAAAATACATTGACTCGGGTCGCCATCACGTCCTGCGCGTCCCGCTTCTTGTACGTACGCCTCCATATTTTTAGGCATATTGTAATGAATGACATAGCGTACGTTTGATTTATCTATCCCCATGCCAAAGGCGTTGGTCGCGACAATGACACGGATATCGTCGTACAGAAAACCTTCCTGACTATCTGCACGTTCCTGATCTGTCATTCCTGCATGATAACGTCCTGCTGCCATGCCAGCGTCACACAGACGTTGATACAAATCGTCCACGTCTTTACGTGTCGCCGCATAAATAATGCCCGATTCACCCTCATGCTCGCGAGTATAGTTCAGTAAAAAACTGCGTTTGTCTTCTCCACGCAGCACACTGAACGCCAGGTTCGGTCTTCCAAGCCCCGTAACGAACGTCTCTGGTGAACGCAGACGAAGCAGGCGTACAATGTCATCCATAACCTGCGGTGTAGCCGTTGCTGTAAACGCCGCTACGATTGGACGTTCATACAGCCCGTCCACGAATGGAGCCACAGCTAGATAGCTTGTCCGAAAATCATGGCCCCATTGGGATACACAGTGAGCCTCATCTACTGCAACGCAGGAAATCGGTAATTGAGCCATCTCATCTCGGAACCAATCCAGCTCCAATCGTTCAGGAGCAACATACAGCAACTTCAAATCCCCGTTGCGTGCGGCGCGTATGCGGTCATTGACCTCTCGACCGCTCAGCGTACTATTAATGTAGGCAGCTGCAATCCCCATCGTGGTCAGCGCATCTACCTGGTCCTTCATTAACGAAATGAGTGGTGACACGACAATTGTCAGCCCCTCATGCAACAATGCAGGAATCTGGTAGCATATCGATTTTCCGCCACCTGTCGGCATGATGCCCAGCGTATCGTTGCCTTCCAGCATACTGGCCACAATTTTCTTTTGTCCCTCCCGGAAATCGGGATAGCCATAAAATTTTTGCAGCAAGTCCTGCGCCCGTTCCAATGTTGGTGCTTGTACACTCATAGTTTCAAAACTCCTCATATTTCTAGCGTCCTTGACGCCTATCGGCTTTTCTTTCGTTACCTTATAGTTTACCGGGGTTAGGGGTAATGTTCAACCGCTGAAAGCCTGGAATCAGGTTTAGTCTCTTATGGCATTCGCTGTTTTCTCATGATATAGTGAACACGGTGCCGCAAATTGGTCCACAAGTATGAAGAGACACGGCTCCAAGAAGGAGAAAGAACCCATGAATAATCGGAAACCCCAACGGAAAAATCATACAAAATCAACACCAAACACAAGTCCTTCCAGACGAAACCACAAACCTGCCGGAAAATCTGGCTCCAATAGACCGGAAGCTCAACGGAGAACCCATACTTCGGATAAAGCCCCTGCCAAAACATACACTGTTCAAGAGCCTGCCGAGTTATTGAGCTTTTTAGTTGAACATGTGACTGGCATGGGCCGTAATTCCATTAAATCTGCACTGGCTCGCGGACAAGTTTCCGTCAATGGTATTCCTCGTACTGTGCATAATTTTCCGCTGGAGCAAGGACAGACTGTCGCGCTCTCCAAGGAAAAAGTAGCTCCTGTGGTACCACTAACCGGGCTGCGTATTTTGCATGAGGACGAAGCTATTATCGTTATCCATAAAGATGCCGGCCTGCTTTCCGTCGCTTCGGCGCAGGAGCAGGAAGTCACAGCGTATCGCCAGCTTACAGCCCACGTGCGACGCGAGCATCCGTACAATCGCATTTTTGTATTGCATCGTTTGGATCGTGATACCTCAGGAGTGATGATGTTTGCGAAAAGCGAAGCCATACAGCAGGAAATGCAGCAAGCGTGGAAGGAAGTTGTGTATGAACGAACATACATTGCTCTCGTAGAAGGTCAGGTAAAAAAAGCCGAGGGCACAATCACCTCATGGCTGAAAGAAAGCAAGACGCTGAAAATGTATTCCAGTCCTTATCCGAATGACGGACAACACGCAGTCACTCATTACAAGCGGCTTCAGGCTAATCGGCATTTTTCTTTGCTAGAGGTGCGTTTGGAGACCGGACGCAAAAATCAAATCCGCGTGCATATGGAGGATATCGGTCACCCGATTGTTGGAGATAAAAAATACGGTTCCAAGAGCAAGTCGATCGGCCGCCTTGGTCTGCATGCACAGGTATTGTCGTTTATTCATCCCGTCACTGGAGTATTGCTGCGTTTTGAATCTGACATTCCTAAATCATTTCTGAATCCGTTTCGGGAGTAGACTGAAGTAAAGCACACGAGAGTGAGTATAAATAATAAAGAAATCAGGGGGCGTCCAAAGACACCCCCCCTTTTTTATGGGTTAAGCGGTATACGTCCGAACACCATCAGCCATTTTCATCAACTCATCCCATATATAGATAGGCGTATGGCACACCGGACATTCTAGCCAACCGTTTAAGTAGGGTAACTGGGCAAGAAGCAATTTCTCATCTATTTTTTTAGCATATTCGTGCAACCACTGTATATTTGCAACTTTATGGTCCAATGAACGGGGGCGGATCGGATAGGGGATTAGATTGCTTGAATTTACAGGGTCTATATCATAGACAACGAGAATGTCACTCCGTTCATCAGGCCAAATATAGAGCGGGGTACCGCAATGAGGACAATCCAGCATATATTCGTCACCTGTATCAAAGGTTTGCAGCATATAGGCTACGCAATGATACCCCTCAAAGGCAGCAGCCGCAGCGAGAACATAGCGTTTGCCGACATCTCCTTCGTGATCTTTCGCATAAAGCACCATTTCTTCCGTCAATTCTGCAAGCCGTACGATGGCACTTTGATATTGCACGTAAATATATTCTGCCAGGTTAGAATCCACTTCCACCTGATCCCTTGCAAATTCTAATGGAATTTTGGTATGTAAGGGATTATTATTTTTCGCTTCAAATATTCCGCAAATGTTATATATATCTGCCCGAATTCCTATATCAGAACTTTTTAGCGCAATGTCTACTAGATAAGGTACAGCCGCGAATGTACAAGTATACAACGTATTTTGGTGATATAATTCCTCCCAATACAAGGTGTCAGCTATTTCGCCATCATATCCGGCTTGGAGCTGTTTTAACATTTCTGGGACGTATTGAGAAGAACCGTAGGGGCCTTGGAGCAGAGTCCAGACCGGATCGGACAAAGCCAGCATCTTGATACTCCTTCCACCATTTTCTTACAGTAACATGAGATAGGTTTATAAAATGAGTTTGCGATCAAAAATTCATTTAACTTCATAATTCTTAGCTTGTTACGTTTATTTCATTATACGCACATCAGTAGCTGAAGTTGCTTTTCTCGTTTTACGCAATGTACAAAATCACTATTTTTGAGGGTCTATAATCATATTCGGTTAAGATTTGAACATTATGAAGATAAGATACATTAAATTCAGGAATTACGAACCTAAATCTTCTGTTATATTACGAATCCACTGTCAATTTCGTTCCTTTCCTGTATACATAGTCCACATTATAAGCTCTGTTACTAAAAAAACGCTGAGTAAGAAATAAAGTATATTAACGTTAAATTCCCATACATGTAAAATCAAGAGGATCTCAAGTGATGCTGCCTGTTTTTAATGATGTCAAACGGGTAAGACATACATATTCAAGTCTTTATTTTGTCCGTTACAGAGTGGATTGTATGAATCGGTATATGAAGAGGCGTGTTGGGAATATTACGTATGAATACTGCGACTATAAGGGGAAATAGCCTATGACCATAACACCGGAACAGCGGATTACCCTGCACGGATTTAACAATTTGACTAAATCATTGAGCTTCAATATGTACGATATTTGCTACACCAAAACGAAAGAGGAACGCGAGGCCTATATCGAATATATTGATGAACAATATAACTCAGATCGACTGACAGCTATTTTGAAAAATGTGTCTGATATAATCGGCGCCCATGTGCTCAACGTGGCCCAACAGGATTATGTCCCTCAAGGAGCGAGCGTGACGGTACTTATATCCGAAGGGCCTATTGTGGAGGTGCCGACTGAATCGTATGCAGAGTCACCAGGCCCCTTACCTGAGTCTGTCGTGATCCAGCTGGATAAAAGTCATATTACGGTTCACACTTACCCTGAATACCATCCAGACGAAGGAATCAGCACGTTTCGTGCAGATATTGATGTTTCTACCTGTGGGGAAATCTCCCCGCTCAAGGCACTTCACTATTTGACTCATTCTTTTGACACGGACATTATGACGATTGATTACCGGGTACGCGGCTTTACACGTGATACGAATGGTCATAAGCTTTTTATCGACCATGATATTGCCTCGATTCAAAACTATATTCCCGACGAAGTACGCAATCAGTATGACATGATCGACGTGAACGTGTATCAGGAAAATATTTTCCATACCAAATGCAAGCTAAAACAATTTGATCTGGACAACTATCTGTTTGGCTACACGAAGGAAAGTCTGAGTGAACAAGAGCAACAGAATATATCCGCACGACTTAAAATCGAAATGGACGAAATTTACTACGGCAAAAATATGACGTAAACAAAAGATGGATCATAATGTTGCACAAAGGACGATTGCTTGGACTGAAATTCAGCCCGGCTCTCGTCCTTTTTGACTACAAAAATTTAGAGATTACTCAGCTTGATCTGTACAAGTGGAAGAATGTTCACTATGATAGGGAAAGAAACCACTAATTTTAACTATCACCCAGATTTTAGACTTGCCCCTAATTGTAAGCGCAATCAATTGATCTCACTATTTTGTTATGAAAGACAAAGGAGGAATTTGTATGCAAGGCGGTATTAGCGGTAAAAACATTATTTTACGACTGGAAATTTCCACCGAGCACATCCAGTTTGGTCAATTGATTACATTGGTAAACGAACATGGCGGAGATGTCATTGCCATTGACGTCATCCGTACCTCTGAGAAGGCTACTGTGAGAGATATTACAGTCACCATTGCTGATCCAACAGAAATCGACCGAATGATCGCCCGGATTAAAAAAGCACAAGGTGTAAAGGTACTGTCCATCTCTGATCGCACCTTCCTCTTACATCTCGGAGGCAAGATTGAAATGCAGCCCAAGGTCCCGATTCAAAACCGCGACGACTTATCCAGAGTGTACACTCCTGATGTGGCGCGCGTATGCATGGCCATCCATGAGGAGCAGGACAAAGCCTTCCGACTAACGATTAAGCGTAACACCGTCGCTGTCGTCTCTGACGGAAGCGCTGTCCTCGGACTCGGCAACATCGGTCCGTATGCAGCTATGCCGGTTATGGAAGGGAAGGCCATGCTGTTCAAGCAGCTCGGGTCTGTCGATGCTTTCCCGATCTGCCTGGATACGCAGGACACCGAAGAAATCATTAAGGCCATTAAGCAGCTGGCCCCAGCCTTTGGCGGTATTAATCTAGAGGATATTTCATCACCACGCTGCTTCGAAATTGAACAGCGGTTACGTGATGAGCTCGACATCCCTGTTTTTCATGACGATCAGCACGGCACAGCTGTCGTTTTGTATGCAGGGCTGATTAATGCGCTCAAAGTGGTCGGCAAATCTCTGTCTGATGTCAAAATTGTTGTCTGTGGTATCGGGGCTGCTGGTGTGGCCTGTACCAAAATTTTGCTATCGGCAGGAGCAGTCAACATCATTGGTGTTGACCGACACGGTGCACTTACAGCCGATGAAACATATGAGCATCCGATGTGGAATTGGTATGCACAGCATACCAACCCTGAACGGCTGTCAGGCACGCTATCGGAGGTTCTAAAAGACGCGGATGTGTTTATCGGTCTGTCGGCAGGTGGAATACTGCAACGAGAAGATGTAAAGCGTATGAAGGAAGCGCCTGTCCTGTTCACCATGGCTAACCCGGTTCCGGAAATTAACCCGGAGGACGTCGAGGACATTGCAGGGGTCATCGCCACTGGACGTTCGGACTATCCAAACCAGATTAACAATGTACTGTGCTTCCCTGGCATATTCCGAGCAGCACTGGACTGCCGCGCCCGTGAAATTAACGAAGAGATGAAGTTGGCGGCCGCAGAAGCCATCGCAGGCACTATCCGTCCCGATGAATTGAACAAACTGTATATTATCCCGGGTGTATTTAACGAAGGTGCGGTGCAACAGGTGCGTAAAAAGGTGATTCAAGCCGCGATTGCGAGCGGTACAGCCAGAAGAGTGCCTAGAGATTTCAGATAAAAGAAAAGGATTGCTCCCGTAAAGCGGGTGCAATCCTTTTGTATTGAAACATACAGTTGTATTCGGTTACCTGTCACAGCGGTTATGATCTCCATCTAGAAAACAATTGACTGGCACGCTGGGCAAACTCCTCCAGATTGATGCTGGAGTTGTCCAGCTTGTAATACCATTTTTTGATCGTATCCAAAATCCATGAGGGAACCTTAACCTCGGAGAAACTGGAATACAGCGTATGGTATGCCCACACCAAATGCTCCCACCGCTTGTCATCGCCTTCTTTTACGTATTCAGATACGTCCAATACCTTGGCGCGTCCGTCTTGCATGAGTACATTCTTGAGATGAATATCACGAGGATTCAATCCCTTGGACCTGACGAATTCCCTCGCCTCTTCCACGTCCACAATGACCTGTTCCGGCACCGGAATACCTTGCAGCAGGCAATCCAGCAACGTAATACCGGATTCGTAACTAATGACAATGTACTTATCGCCTTTTCCATAATAATGAGGAAAAAAATCAGATCCTCGCAAACGCTCATACACATCGGCCTCTGCATCTTTTTTCTCGATCGCCATGTCTGAATACACCTTGAACGCGTAGCCTGGCAACGTATCGAGCGTAAATACGGCCGCATCTGTCCCAATACCAATACAGCGAACCCCTGGGGTGGCTGTTTTAATGGTAACTGGATCATTATCTTCCGTACTATATACGGTTACTTGACTTATGATGTCGACTGCCTGTCTCCATTGTTCTACCATGTGCGATCCCTCCTTCTCTGTTCTACTAATTCCAAATGAAGTTAGATTTATAACAGATGAATAGTATTACGGACCAGCTTTTGAAATAGCTTCAAAAAAGGTTGGATTCTTTTTAAAAACATGTATATACCGTTCTAATGTGCGTCCGGCAGGAGCAGCCTTCTTAACTCTGCGTAGCTAGCCGCTGTTTTATAGCCCCCCGCCACGTCAGATTCCGGAGTAGCGTTCCTGTGATTAAACCAAATTACCTGCCAATTGGCAGCGATAGCTCCCGCTACATCATTGCGCCAGGAATCCCCAATGTAGCAGCAATGCTCTGGTAAAGTTCCCGTGCGTTCGTTTACTACTTCGAAAATGCGCGGATCAGGCTTGGCATAACCAACCGTCCCAGACACAAAAATATGCTCTGCTGCAACATGATTTTCCAATGTCATAGCTTTAATTTTACTCATCTGGTGTTCTACAAGACCGTTCGTAATCAAACCAACCACATAGCCAGCCGAGCTCAATTCATCGATTAACGAGGTAGCCCCCTCAAAAGAATCAATTCGGTACTGACGATCCAAGTATTCTTGTTGGACCTGAACTGCCTGCTCACGGGTAAGATCTACCCCAAATTCTTGTAATGCCAGAATAAAACGACCTTCCCTCATATCATCCAGTTCATTCGCTCCTGCCTTCCCCTCCAATAGTCCTCCTTTAGCTGACAGTAAATCGCTGTAATAGCGAATACGGTGATAGGCTTCCTCATAAGG
>NZ_JCAJRU010000210.1:0-9023 GCF_059447605.1 Paenibacillus sp. N119s
ATGACGAGGGTCTAAAACAAAGGGATTTTGTGGTATAATAGATACAGAATGATACAGATTGAACGTTGGGGGTGTAACAGAGTTGGACGGGCTAGATGAAACAGTTACGAAGCATGAGCAGTTATTGCGTCATATCGAGCAGTTGAAAATAGGCTCCAAAATTTCTGTACGCAGGTTGGCTAGAGAAATGAGCGTAAGCGAAGGCACGGCCTATCGGGCTGTGAAAGAAGCAGAAAATTTGGGAATTGTCATAACCAAGGAACGGATCGGAACAGTACGCGTGGAGAAGCGTCCACGCGGCTTGTCTGAGCAACTGACCTTTGCGGATGTAGTGAATATTGTAGAGGGACATGTGCTGGGCGGAAGCGAGGGACTGGAGAAACCGTTGCACAAGTATGTGATCGGGGCGATGCGTGAAGAAGCGATGGCGCGTTATATTGACGCAGGCAGTTTGCTGATCGTAGGTAACCGGGAGGATGCACATTCGCTTGCACTGGAGCAGGGAGCAGGTGTGCTGATTACCGGGGGGTTCGGTACGAGTCGGGAGGTTAAGCAGCTTGCAGACCAGATTAGTCTGCCGATTATTTCTTCGCGCCATGATACTTTTACGGTGGCTTCTATGATTAATAGAGCGATATTTGATCGCC
This sequence comes from Paenibacillus sp. N119s, assembly GCF_059447605.1. Taxonomy (NCBI): domain Bacteria; kingdom Bacillati; phylum Bacillota; class Bacilli; order Caryophanales; family Paenibacillaceae; genus Paenibacillus; species Paenibacillus sp. N119s. The sequence goes on from NZ_JCAJRU010000210.1 coordinate 648, forward strand.
TGATCAAAAAGAAGATTATGTTGGTTGAAGACATTGCGGCAAGCAAACCGAAGACGCTGACCTTGAAAATCAACAGCACGCTTACCGAATTTGAGGAGCTATCGGCGACTACTGGACATCATCATTTTGCCATAGTGGATGAATGGAATCGTTTGATAGGGATCGTCAGCCGTAAAGACGTGGAAGGGCTCCAACCTGAACATACGATGGATAAATGTATGATCCGTAACCCAATCACGGTCACTTACCAGACCTCGCTGGCTTCTGCCGCTCAAATGATGGCGTGGGAAGGTGTAGATTACTTGCCAGTCGTGGACCGCAACCGTAAGCTGCTCGGGTCCGTTACACGGCGTGAGGTGCTGGAAGCACTGCGTAACGCGCAAAAGCAACCGCAGCTGGGCGAAACGTTCGACCAGTTGATCTGGAACGGATTTGCTGAGGAGCGCAATGAGGACGGATCATTATTTTTTCGCGGTTTTATCATTCCACAGATGGCTACTAATTTAGGGACGATCTCGGAAGGCGTACTGGTCAACGTGATGACACAAGCGGGTTACCGGGCAGCTAGAGATATGAGCGGCAAGGATTATGTGCTGGATAATTTGACGACTTATTTTATTCGACCGGTACAGATTGAGGATGCTGTCGTTCTTCGTCCATTGCTGCTTGAGATGAGTCGCCGCACCTGCAAGCTGGAAATTGCGATTTCTCGGGAAAATCATTTGGTGTGCAAAGCTGTGATGACGCTTCAATCTATTGAACACGGTTAATCTACCTCTGGTTGAAGCAGGAAGTGAAGCTAAGTAAGATCGACTTAGTGGCTTTGAGGCAGTCTTTCTTTGGCCTCAAGCCAAATTTGCAGCACGCCTTCCATGACAAGCATCGTTTTGACCTGGATTGTATACTCCTTGTCACGAACGGTGTATTTTTTTTGGTTCAGCAGCATACGTACCAGCTTGCTGTCAGAATCAATCTCGAACATATCTCTGCCCCGCAGCACCTCCAGATCACGACTGACGCGGCGAAGAAGCTCTTTCAGGTTAATCGCATCAATTTTTTCAGCCGAAGCTTCCTCCGCGATCAGTTTAATCTCTTTGACAACCGTTTGACGCTTGCTGTATTTACGCAATGTTTTGTTGTCCTCTTCGGCTTGCTGAAGCTTAAATTGCAGGTCCTGGTTGTTCGTCCACAGCTGGTTAAAGCTGGCATGCCAGATCGCATTATAGATCATTCCTCCCGTAATCATACCGAGGACAAAAACGGAGGATAATTGCATAAAAGGGCGCAGGCGCTCAAAGGGGGGAACTCTCATAGTCGTTTCACCTCACGACCGTCCATTGCCGCATACCCACTTGACCAGCTCTGCACCCATATGAGCGCCTAAAAAAGCGAAAATCAAATACAATATCTGCTTGATGGCAGGTGACAAATTACCATCCAACATATTGCTCTCAATGACCCGGATCGGGTCCATCGTTCCCCCTACAGCGGCGGCAAGCGCCCATATTTTAATCCTGCCGGCAACCTCCAGCATCGTCTGGGTAGGTGGCTGAAGCGATACGACAGCTCCCATTCCTCCGAGCATGGCTCCTCCGAGCACGATGCCGAAGGCAATGAAGAAGTCGAGAATCGCTTTGGATATAAAAGTGCTCATGCTCTTTTCCTCCTTAAGTATACGAATCAGGACCGCGCTTGTCCGCCCGGGTCTGTACTTTTATTCTATGGGCGCTACTAACGCGGATATGATAAAATAGTTTGAAGAAAATCAAGCGGTGAAGGGAAGAGAAGCGCATGAGTTCATTTGTGCATTTGCATGTTCACAGCGAGTACAGCCTGCTGGACGGCGCGGCTCGTACCGCGGAATTGGTCAAACAGGCATCAGCTTACGGAATGAAGGCGCTGGCCCTTACAGATCATGGGGTCATGTACGGTGCCATTCCTTTTTATAGAGCATGTGTAGAGAACGGCATTAAGCCGATTATCGGGTGTGAGGCTTATATGACGGCAGGGTCGCGCAAGGAGCGTGGAAGCCGGAAGGATCAGCCCATATATCATTTAATTTTGCTCGCTAAAAATAAAACAGGCTATCAAAATCTGATGAAGCTGTGCTCCATGGGTCATTTGGAGGGCTTTCACTATAAGCCGCGCATCGACATGGACGCTTTGGCTGCCCATCATGAAGGCATCATATGCCTGAGCGCATGCTTGGGCGGTGAAGTGCCGCAGCATTTGCTGCATGGACGGGAAGCTGAGGCACGACGTGCAGCGGAACGATACCGCAACATTTTTGGCGATGATTTTTATCTGGAGCTTCAGGATCATGGTCTGTCAGAGCAAAAACGCGTAAATCCTCAATTGATCGCATTGGCGAAGGAGCTGGATATTCCGCTAGTGGCGACGAATGACGTACATTACTTAACTGAGCCGGATGCTGACGTCCAAGATGTCCTGATCTGTATCGGGACAGGGAAAACCGTTGACGATGAGGAGCGCTTGCGGATACCAACACGCCAGTTGTATCTGAAAAATCAGGAGGAAATGGCTCGTTTATTTCCACATGTAGCAGAAGCCATCGCCAATACGGTGCGTATTGCTGAGAAATGCGAGCTGGAGCTGGAATTCGGTCAATCTATTTTGCCTGAATATCGCCCTTTGCCGGAAGGCATGACATCTTCGTCCTATTTGCGCAGTCTGTGCGTGCAAGGGCTGGAACATCGCTACGGAAGCGATCCTGCATGGGAGCAGCCGGAGGAGCGGGAAAGACTGAACCAGCGGCTGAGCTACGAATTGAATACGATTGACAGCATGGGCTTCAGCGATTACTTCCTGATTGTATGGGATTTTATTGCTTTTGCTCATAAGCATAAAATTGCAACAGGACCGGGACGGGGGTCCTCAGCAGGGAGTTTGGTTGCCTATGTGCTTAATATCACGAATGTCGATCCAATGAAATACAATCTACTATTTGAACGGTTCCTCAACCCTGAACGGATCAGTATGCCGGATATAGATATTGATTTTAGCGATGAACGCCGCGATGAGGTTATCGACTATGTAGTACAGAAGTACGGAAATGAGCATGTAGCGCAAATTATTACCTTTGGTACGTTAGCAGCTAGAGCCGCAGTCCGGGATGTGGGCCGAGCATTGAATGTACCGTATGGCGAGGTGGACAAAGCGGCCAAGTTGATTCCAGCTCAGCTTGGCATTAATATCCGGCATGCGTTGGAGATCACCCCCGAGTTGAAGGCACTGTATGACACGAAGCCCAAGACACGTGAATTGCTGGATATGGCGATCAAAGTAGAAGGAATGCCTCGTCATGCTTCGACACATGCGGCAGGTGTTGTCATCTCGCGGACTCCATTGACTGATGCAGTTCCGCTGCAAGAGGGGAGTGAAGGGGTTCCTCTGACGCAATACTCGATGGAAAATCTGGAGCGCATTGGGTTGCTGAAAATGGATTTCCTCGGACTGCGTACACTCTCCATTATAGAACGGTGTATGCGCTGGATTGCAGAACAACATGGAGAAACACCTGATTTTGACTGTGTTCCCGATAATGACCCGCATACCTATGAATTACTGGGTAAAGGGGATACAGGAGGTGTGTTTCAGCTGGAGTCGGCTGGTATACGCCGGGTGCTCAAGGATTTGAAACCAAATGTTTTCGAAGATATCATTTCTGTCGTGGCTTTGTATCGTCCGGGTCCGATGGGCTTTATTCCTAACTTTATACAGGCGAAACACGGACAGATCGAGATTTCTTATCCGCATCCTGATCTTGAACCGATCTTAAAGGACACCTACGGTATTATTGTGTACCAGGAGCAAATCATGCAGATTGCTTCGCGTATGGCTGGCTTTTCCCTGGGAGAAGCTGATCTGCTGCGTCGCGCGGTGTCCAAGAAAAAGCGTGAGGTGCTGGATCGGGAACGTGGCCATTTTGTCGATGGCAGTATCAAGCAGGGCTACACGGAGGAGGAAGCTGGAAGGGTTTACGATATGATCGTCCGTTTTGCCGACTACGGTTTTCCGCGTGCCCATGCCGCCGCTTATGGTGTGTTAGCATTCCAGACGGCTTATCTTAAGGCTCACTATCCGGTACAATTCATGGCTTCCATGCTGACGGCCGTAATGGGAAGTCACCGAAAAGTGGCTGAGTATGTTGTCGAATGTCGTCGCATGGATATTGCAGTATTGCCGCCTGATGTGAATGAGAGTGGAGTGCTGTTTACCCCATTACAGCAGGGGGATATCCGTTTTGGACTAGCTGCAATTAAAAATGTTGGTACACAAGCAATGGAAAGCATTCTTACTGTTCGCAAAGAGCGCCCTTTTGACAGTCTGCTCGATTTTTGTCGACGCGTCGATTTGAGAGTATGCAATAAGAGAGTAATTGAATCGCTTATTCAGGCAGGGGCATTTGATTCATTGACAGGTCATCGGTCACAGCTGCTTGCTATGTTGGATGAGACGGTAGATGCAGCTGCAAAATGGCGTAAAGAACGTGACGATTTGCAAATTGATATGTTTGGGTTTGTAGAAATGCCCAATTGGGACATCGAATATCCGAATGTACCCCCATTTAGTTCCAGCCAGCAATTAGAGATGGAACGCGAATTGCTGGGACTGTATTTGTCCGGGCATCCGTTAGATGATTTTGAGTCGCTGCTGGAAAGCAGTCAGGCGGATCGTCTGATGGAGCTGAGCGATGTCCCAGATGAAACGGTTATTGTGACCGCAGGCATGGTGGTGTCACTCAAGACGATTACGACCAAGCAGGGAAAGGCCATGGCTTTCATTGAACTGGAGGATCAGATTGAGCGCTGTGAGGTTGTGCTGTTCCCTGAAGTTTGGAAGCGAAGCCAGCAGTGGATTGAAAAGGGAGCCTTGCTTGCACTTCGTGCCAAGATGCAGCAGCAGGACGAGCACTTCAAGCTGCTGGCAGATGAGGCAGCTCCGCTAGCGGAAGATACGCTGGCACGGCTCCTCCAGCGCCGGCGTGCCAGTGCGCGTTCATCCGCAGCCACTGGAGCTTCCGTGCCCGCTGCTGGCAGCCCAGGCGGCAGAGCACCGCGTGTGTCGCCCTCGGCTTCGGCAGCCGCTACATCAGTGTCGCCGCAGCAGAAGGCAGCTCGTCCTGTGTCGACTCTTTCCCAACGCGGAGGCGAAGCGGCTCATGTTGAGCAGGCTTCGTCCTCGCGCGGTTCGGAATCGCCCGCCCGTCAGCGGGTGTTTGTCAAAATCACCCGCCAAGCCGAGGAGGACGCCAGCTTGTTGGTTAGCCTCAAGGCGCTGCTGCAGGAGCACCCCGGTGCTGTGCCAACCGTACTCTTTTACGAGAGCAGCCAGCGACTGCTAGCGTTGAGCGATGCCTACAGCATTAAGCCCTCACCTCAGCTGTTTGACCAAATGGAGTCGATGTTAGGTATAGGCACGGTGAAAGTCAAATGATCGGGCCATAGCAATTGGCCCTTGTTGTAACGGTTTTATGAACATTTCCCTCCCCTTTCGCATACACTTGGAAAACTGGCGGAACAGGGGATTCAACACGTACCCTGCACCTTAAGATCCCGCACGGTGGAAGAATAGAACTGTAACGGTGAAAGCGGGGGGATATGATGTCCTATGAATATGCAGAAGCCTTGTTAAATCGCAGAGGCATCCGTATCGAGTCCATTGCGGACATTGTTTATCAGCTTCAGCTAAAATATTATCCTCGTTTGACTATGGAAGAATGTGTAGACAGTGTCAAAGCGGTTTTGCAAAAGCGTGAGGTTCAATATACGTTGCTCACAGGTATTGCACTTGATGAACTAGCCGAGAAGAAACTTCTCCCCCAGCCCCTGCAAGCTATCATGGAGGCAGACGAACCGTTGTACGGAGTAGACGAGACGATGGCTCTTGGCATTACGAGTGTGTACGGCATGATCGGCTTAACCAGCTTTGGGTATTTGGACAAGGAAAAGATTGGGATTATAGAAAAGTTGAACCAAAAAGGCAGTGGCATTCATGTGTTTTTAGATGATCTTGTCGCTGGACTGGCTGCCGCAGCTTCTTCGCGTATTGCTCATCGGAGCCTTCATGCCAAGCATTATCCTGCGTCATTGGATGCTTAATTGACCTATGTAACAGAGTTGAAGATTGTCTAGGCCCTCCGACGGAACTTGAATGATCAGGAGGGCTTTTGTTGCGGGAAAAAAGTAAGGTATGTTATCATGAGTCTATTATATGGGCTCAAAACTTGAGGCTTAGGGGGTAGAAACAAGGCATGTGGACGGTGATATATATTGCACCGACGGCCAGACTGGCTGACATGATTAAGCTCAAACTGTCTGAAGAAGGTTTTATGGTGCAGACCCGGGCCATCAGTGCATCCAAGCAACAGTTTGAGATACTTGTGCCTTCGGGTGAAGTCGAAGAAATACAGGAAGTGCTTAATTCGATTTTGCGCCCTTGAGTCCGGAACGGCGGAAGTGATACAGCAGCATGAATGGAACAAAGGATGCACGATCGGCGGTAATGTTGTATGAACAGGCGTTGACGTGTGTATGAACATAATGCTTAGAGGTGCCGCATCGACGGCAGAGGACCTTGTATCGGTTACGGCTGACAAATAAACGGCTGGAGAGGTGTAGTTGTGTTTAAAGATTTATTCCAAAAGAAGCGTAAATACGCGACCATCCCTTCGGAACGGGCGCTGAGCGGCGATCAAGCGGACATGCCGGATCGTCCCAAACGGGAAATTCCCGAAGGTCTTATGACCAAATGTGGCAAGTGCGGAAGCATTCAATACAGCAAAGAGTTGGAGAAAAATTTAAAAGTATGTCCGGTGTGCGGATACCATATGCGTTTGAATGCGATGGATCGCATTCGCATGGTGCTCGACGAAGGCACGTTTACGGAATATGATGCCGATATGATTTCGGTGGACCCGCTGGATTTTCCGGGATATGCAAGTAAGTTGGAGCAACAGACCCTGAAATCTGGCCTGCGCGAGGCTGTCGTTACGGGCGACGGCCTTATTCATGGGATTCCTGTTGTCGTAGCGGTGATGAGCTTTGACTTTTTTACAGGCAGCATGGGCTCGGTCGTAGGAGAGAAAATTACTCGCGCCATCGAGCAGGCGATTGAGAAGCGCTTGCCGCTTATTATCTTCTCTACATCCGGTGGAGCACGTATGCAGGAGAGTATTTTGAGCCTGATGCAGATGGCCAAAACAAGTGCTGCTCTCGCTCGTTTGGACGAGCAGGGATTACTTTATATTTCTGTGATCACTGATCCGACTACAGGTGGAGTCTCCGCCAGCTTTGCTATGCTTGGAGATATTATTATTGCAGAGCCAGGTGCTGTGTTCGGTTTTGCAGGGCGTATTGTAATTGAGCAGACCATCAGACAGAAGCTGCCGGATGATTTTCAAACTTCCGAATTTAATTTGCAGCACGGACAATTGGATATGGTTGTACACCGCAAGGAGCTGCGTGATACCCTTGGGCAATTGCTTGATCTGCACAGTGTGAAAGGGGAGGAATAAATGGCTGGCGAATTGCCTTATGAAAAGCCCCTGGTCGAGATGCGACAGAAGATCGAAGAACTCAAGCAATTCGGACAGGATAAGCAAATTGATTTTACAGATGAAATTAACCGCCTGGAAGAACGTTATCTCCAGATGGAAGAAGAGATATATACGAACATTACAGCATCGCAAAAGATGCATCTGGCCCGCCATCATCAAAGGCCAACATCCCTTGATTTGATCGAGCAGGTGTTTACGGACTTTATTGAATTGCATGGCGACCGCTTGTTCGGTGACGATCTGGCGGTTGTAGGCGGGATTGCCAAGCTAAATGGTATTCCGGTGACCGTCATTGGCCAGCAGCGTGGTAAGGATACGAAAGATAATATTGCCCGTTTTTTTGGTAGTGCACATCCGGAAGGATTCCGTAAAGGCTTGCGTCTGATGCAGCAGGCTGAAAAATTTAAACGTCCTATTGTTACATTTATTGATACGAAGGGCGCTTATCCGGGTAATACAGCAGAGGAGAGAGGTCAATCGGAAGCGATTGCCCGCAATTTGCGGGAGATGGCAAAGCTTTCGGTGCCTGTTATTTGTGTGGTCATCGGCGAGGGTGGAAGCGGCGGTGCGCTTGCGTTTGCAGTGGGTAACCGTGTGCTGATGCTGGAACATGCTATTTATTCGGCCATTTCTCCAAACGGCGCAGCCTCAATTCTATGGAAAGATGCTTCCAAGGCGGATCAGGCGGCTGAAGCCATGAAAATCACCGCTAATGATCTCCTGCGCATGGAGATTATTGAGGATATTGTGCCAGAGCCGAAAGGGGGCGCACATCGTAACTATGAAGTGACCGCTGC
>NZ_JCAJRU010000211.1:0-8886 GCF_059447605.1 Paenibacillus sp. N119s
CTGTTCCGCTACTATCGCTCGGCGGTGTTGTTCCACCACTGCTGTCGCTGCTTCCTGTTCCGCTGTTATCGCTTGGCGGCGTTACTTCACCAGTGCTGTCGCTGCTTCCTGTTCCGCTACTATCGCTCGGCGGTGTTGTTCCACCACTGCTGTCGCTGCTTCCTGTTCCGCTGTTATCGCTTGGCGGCGTTACTTCACCAGTGCTGTCGCTGCTTCCTGTTCCGCTGCTATCGCTTGGCGGTGTTGCTCCACCACTGCTGTCGCCGCTTCCTGTTCCGCTGCTATCGCTCGGCGGCGTTGCTCCAGCGCTGCTTTGTTGCTGGCTGGCTACAAAATCTTTATACTCCTGAATCGCATCTTCCAGATCCATGTAATTTTTCTTAAGTTCTGGCATAGGCAAATACTGGTCCAGACGATTGAATGCATCCACTACTCTGTGAAAGTAGACCGTCGTAGGATCTGTACCATTTAATGTAAGCAGATTGTTCGCAATGTTCTTAAGCTCATTGATATCAAGATCAGTTACGATCCATTTGAATTGGTAGTTCGCAAACGCTGTAATCAGATCCGTATTAGCTTGGTCTACCTGTAGCTGTGTGCTATCCGGATTATTAAGCACAAGGTTTGCCAGATTAATTTGCCCTTGAAGTTCTTCGTTATCTTGTTCCGTATAATGACGGCCGAACGTCAAAATTTCATTATTAGCCAAATTGATATTGTGATTCAACAACGTAGTATCCACCGTTATAGGTGCAGCATACTGGCTCTGTACTTGTTGCAGCTCCTCATATACAGGAACAACGTCTTGTAATTCAAAGCTGGACAAGCCTAAGAAAGTAGAGGCATGCTCTGAAGCAGAAGACAAGGCTTGCTGAGCCTCAGCGCTTAATGTGCCTGAATTTTGCAGCAAAATTCCATTGATCGAAGTCTGCATTTCAATGACTTTGTCTCTCAATTGTAGTCTTTTCTCGTTATATTTTTCAAGATAGGTCCCTTTAGCCTGACTTAATTGATTATAAGAGATGACCAATTGCTCCTCAGGAGTAAATGGCATAATGAGTGCAAAGTTGGCTTGTCCTGTTTGTTGCTCTAAAGACAGCATTTCCGTATTCAAGTAATTACGAGCCACAGGGTTAGACAGCAGTCTTAGTTGAATATCATGAACCATCTGCAGCAGTTTTTCCCGAGTTGTAGCAGGCACTGGTACAGTGAACACCGTAAGCCTTTGACTCAGCTCCATATTCAAGTTCAATACGTCCTGCTGGGTCATAGCAGTGTGCATCTTCTCTGTATATTCCTGAATCAAGTTGTCTAGTTCAACATTTTGAAAGCCACTCTGATCGTAGATAACCTGCGCTTCTTGCAAAGTATTTTTAAGCACCGAGAAGTCCGCTGCTTGCAGCGCTAAGAATGAGTCTGTAGCAAGTTCTATTTTTTGTGTCCATTCTTCCAACTGCTCAGTTGTAGCCAATGGATTCACATATACGTTTGATCCTTCCCTTACTAAGGACTTGTAACGCGCTTTATCTGTTTTCAAATTCTCCACACGATCCGTTACATCGACAAAATGCAGATAGGCATCTCTGAGTTTTACTGATGCTTTGTATACCTTTATTACTCGACGCAAGCTTTCTGCTTCCCGATCCACAATAGTTTGAGGCGCATTTCCTTCCAACACATTGTTGCCAAATTGAATCGCTTGACTTAGTGAGTTATCCCAAAGAGGTGGGAATTCGTCACCAACCATTCGGTTTTGTTCAAGGGTAGTCGAAGCTAACTGAATCAGTCTAGTTAATTCCTGTGTTCCAATCACCGGCTCTGTGGCTGAGGTTGTGTACACAGAAACATCCTGTTTCAATGTGCTGAGCGCTTGATCCACTTCTGCCTGTGTAGCCGCCGTATTGTTCAGTACCAGCATAGCCTGATTGATTGCTACGGACAGGCTTTCCTTCGCTACAGCCGAGTAAAGCGCTTGATCCGGTCCACCCTCGCCTGCACGCTCCAGCAGTTCTTTGGCAGCATGGACTTCTGTCTCCAACTGACTGCGGTCTACGCTAACAATGTCACTGTTGTGTTTCTTCTTATCTTTGCTGTCTGTATCCGTGATAACCGATCCAGCAGAGGATGAGTTCGTCGTACCATTTACGAGACTAACAGCTTCTTTCATCGCATTATAGTTAATGATAACATCCTGCGGCTGTTTTTGTTCCGGCAGGTTGAGCTGGTTGATTGCAGCCCCCTTGGCCAGTGTGATAAAAGGAACACCCACATATTGTGATGCATCCAGCAAACCAACACTTCCGCTCACCAACAGCTTGCCTAGTCCCTGTTGCAATGAAACACGACTAATCGCTGCATTTCCTTCGGTCGCGATCGATGCATCATTTTTCAGCGTCAGGTTGTCAATCTTTGTCGTCCCGGTTGCAGTCAGCTTGGCATCCTTGGAGCCCAGTTCCACACCAGACCATGTTGTATTTTCCAAAATGGCCGATACAGGCTGAGTCCCTGAGCCCTTGATTTCTAATACACCTGTGGAGGACATGTTCTTCAAGGTTACCGAACCATTGACGATCAGGCGTCCCTCGAAAGATACACCCTTTCCGTCAAATACGCCGCCGTCCGCATTAATTTCCAGCTTATTTACACCTGTGAGCGTACGCAAATTACGGTTAAGATCGATTTTTGCCCCTTTTAATACCGCTTTATTGTTTTCACCAAACAAACCTTGCAAAGATCCTTCCAGCTGATAGGGGATATTTCCGATTCGAACCGTATTCCCCTCTGATTTCACTTCTCCTACTGGATGATCCAGCAGGCTGACGAATACTTCCGCACTGCTCTCCCGGTTCAATGGATTTTTCAAATCCGTTGCAGAAGCATCCTCTGATAACAAACCATAATTGCGGGCTACTTGAACTGCATTTTGCTGTGCATCCGCAGTACTTGTATCCTGCAAGTTCATTGCACGTACGAGCGAAACAATCAGTTCTTCCTTGGTAATGGCATCCCCTGGACGGAACAGTTCTCCGTTGCCTGTCATATACCCGGCTGCACGTACAGCCTCAATATAGGGTGCACCCCATGCATCTGAGGACACATCCATAAAAGAAGTCTGCGGCTGATTGTTAACTTCCAGCTGGAACAGACTGCACAAAATTTTAGCCGCTTCTGCGCGGGTCAAATTCTTTTGTGCCATAAAATCGCCCTGGTTCCCTCCTGTCATCAAACCCAAAGTCCGAGCTTGCGCTACAAATCCAGTTTCACTTTGTGCATCTGCTGTCGCTGCATAGGCAGTCTGAGGGCTCCCCAGCCAAGGTAGAGATACGATAGAGCCTGAAGCAATTCCCAATACCATGGCCGATGCAATCCATTTATTTCGATTTACAAGTTTCAACCTTTTCACTCCTAGATGCTATTTATTGGCATATATCCTGTTTCATCAAAGTCTTTAGTCATGTTTAGTTCTACGATTTATGCAACCAAGGAACTATGCTAAGAGAATTATATGAAATCCCACTGAACCAATTCTGAACAATTAGACCTATACAAATGAATTCACACAGCAAAATTGCTTGACTTAGAGTGAACTCCAAGTGTAATAATATCCGGTCTGAAGAAATTGCATCGCTGGAAGAATCATATGTTCCTCATCCGGTCATTGGCGCTCAGTAAATGACATTTTCAATATATGAAACGACAAGAAACGCCCTATCCATTACATAGGGCGTTTCTTGATCAGAAATTGTAAATTAAAACATTCATTAACCCCTGCGAACTTTGCGGGAGAGCAGATTGCCCAAAGACTGAACACCTTGTACAAACACGACTAGAATGATAACGGTAATTAGCATAACCAGCGTATCAAAACGTTGATAGCCATACGCTATCGCCAGGTCACCAATTCCACCGCCGCCGACCGCACCCGCCATAGCAGTTGCACCAATCAGTCCAATGGCAGCTGTCGTTAACGATAAAATCAGAGAGCTGAATGCCTCGGGCAGCAAAAAGTAGCGAATGACCTGGAACGGGGTCGCTCCCATCGCATCTGCTGCCTCTAGTATCCCCGGATTGACCTCCAACAGCGAGTTTTCAACCAGCCTGCCGATATAGGGTGCTATATATATAATCAAGGGGACAATCGCTGCACTAGTCCCGATGGATGTGTGCACAATCAAACGGGTTAATGGAATGATCGCGATCAGCAAAATAATAAACGGCAGGGAACGAACTATGTTAATGATCGGATTCAAAAGATTGTACAACCATTTGTTCTCCAAAATTCCGCCTGGACGGGTGACAACGAGTAAAATACCGATAGGGATACCAATCAGAGCACCGATAAATAAGGATATGCTGACCATGAGCACGGATTCATACAAAGCTTCCCACAGTTGATCCCAAGTTATCGTTGTTCCTGTAATCATCATAAACTCTCCACCTCCTGAATATGAACTCCTTTGCTCTTGATAAAATCAACAGCCTGCTGAACGGCATGCTGCTCACCGCGCAGTTGAAGTGTCATATAGCCAATCGTCGTTTCTTGAATCTCCGTCATATTGGCAAATAAAATATTCACATGGATGTCGTGCTTCCGAATCAACTCATGAACCACTGGGTCGGAAGCTGCCTGTCCGATAAATTCCAGTTTGTAGATGCGTTGCGACTCTTGCTGCTCGAATGTCTGCAGCACACTGTCTGGCACTTGATCGTGAATAACTGTGCGTACAAAGCTTTGCGTCGTTGGGTGCTTCGGCTGCCCGAATACCTCCAGCACATTGCCCTGCTCAATGATTTCTCCCTTTTCCATGACGGCCACCTTATTGCAAATCCGCTGGATCACCGACATCTCATGGGTAATGATCAATATGGTGATCTTGTACTCCTTGTTGATTTTGCGAAGCAAATCAAGAATAGACTGCGTGGTCTGCGGATCTAGTGCCGAAGTTGCCTCATCACAGAGCAAAATGGATGGGTTGCTCGCAAGCGCCCGGGCAATCCCGACACGCTGCTTTTGTCCACCGGAGAGCTCGCTGGGATAGCTATTTGCCTTGTCCGACAATCCTGTAAATGCCAGCAGCTCTGTTACACGTCTCTCAATTTCCCGTTTGTTGCGCTTGAGCAGCACCAACGGAATGGCAATGTTTTGGAATACGGTTTTCGATTCCAGCAGATTAAAATGCTGAAAAATCATTCCGATCTTCTTTCTTACTTTACGAAGGCCAGAGGTCGAGTAAGCATTTAACTGTTCCCCTTCAATAAGAACCTCACCTGTCGTTACTTCCTCCAGACGATTGACCAAACGGATGAGCGTACTTTTCCCTGCACCACTGAATCCGATAAAACCAAAGATATCTCCTTTATCCACTGTGATATTTATATTTTTTAACGCTTGAATGCTTAAGCCTTTTCTTACATAGGTTTTGGATACATTCCTAAGTTCAATCATAGCTCCTAATTCCTCCGCTCCATCAATGATGTAAAATCTCTCTGAGTTGATTGATTTTCTTTTGTATGAACACCCAAATTAATCCGAGTATTTTAGTAAGTTTTATAGAGTATACTACTTCGATTTTATATTGCTGTCAATATTGAGTTTTAAGGTTGATGAAAGCATTTTTTTCTGTGCATAAATGAACATGATATTGCAGATGGTATGAAATATGCGAGGAATACACATCTTACCCGAATCGGGACGAAAACGGAGGAACATAGATGAAGCGAATATTTACCTTGTGGCTATGCATTGCAATTGTGGGGATGTCCGCAGTTATCGGAGAATCAGCATCAGCTACCCAAGCTTTGGACGGACAACCGTACCATTTTGGGTTTAAAAAAAGTAAGGGAGGCGAGCTGCCTTCCATTGCGCAAGAAGGCTTTATGCACCTGATCGAAAGACAAGGTGGCATCTTTTTAGGAGATACCACTAAAAAAGAATTGTTTCTCACTTTCGATAACGGTTACGAGAATGGATATACCTCCAAGGTACTGGATGTATTGAAGGCCAAAAAAGTTCCAGCCGCCTTCTTTGTAACCGGGCATTTTGTAAAAGACCAGCCAGCTTTGATGCGCCGCATGGCGAGTGAAGGCCATATTATCGGAAACCACTCATGGAGCCATCCTGATATGAGCACCATTTCTCCGGCTGAGATTCGGTCTGAGCTTGATCGGGTACGAACCGCGTCTGCAGACTTGACTGGGCAAAAGGAAATGAAATATGTCCGACCGCCGCGCGGCATTTTTAATGAAAAAGCATTGGCATCCTGTCGAGAAGCCGGATATACGAGTGTATTCTGGTCGGTGGCCTACAAGGACTGGGATACGAATATTCAGCGAGGAACGGACTATGCATATCGCCAAGTTATGGAGCAGCTCCACCCTGGCGCGGTCATTTTGCTTCATTCCGTATCCAAGGATAATGCCGAGGCCCTTGGCTCGATCATTGACGAGGCTCGCAAGCAAGGATACGAGTTCAAAAGTCTAGATGACCTTAAAGTTAAGCATTATCACTAAAAGAGTATCTAACTTAATGAGTCAAAATCCTCATCAGCCCGATCCACATGTGTCATAGCAGACAGTGTGAATCGGGCTTTTTCGTTTACGAATAAAGAAGGTGTTGGATACAATGACTGTAGAAACGATCTGAAAGGCACTTTTATTGGAGGTACATACATCATGCACTTTGTATTTGATCTGGATGGGACGATCTGCTTCAAGGGGCAGTGCGTGTCGGATAAGATCGCAGGCTGTTTGGAGGGCCTCCCTTCCCTTTTACCATCCCAAGAATAACAACGCCTATTTCAAAGTTACCTTATACACTCTGGCTTCATAAGGGCGCAGCTTCAAGGCATGCAGGTTTTCTCCTTTTATTGGTTCGTAGTTGGAGAGAAGCAGTTCAGCCTTGGCGGCAGAGAGCTCCTCATCTTCGGGCCAGTGAAACACTGGATCACGATCAAAGAAATTCAAAATGACCAGCAAACGCTCTTGCCCCAGTGTGCGTGTAAATACATACAGCTCTGTATCCAGCGGCAACAACAGCTTGTATTCGCCATAAACTATGACCTCATGTTGTTTGCGCAGAGCAATCAACTTGCGATAATAGTGGAAAATCGAGTTTGGATTATTTCTTTCTGCCTCTGCATTAATGTGCGTGTAGTTATCATTAATCTTCATCCACGGCTCTCCCTCGGTGAATCCGGCTGCAGGTCCGGCATTCCACTGCATGGGCGTGCGCGCATTATCCCGACTTTTTCGCCAGATTTCGGCCATAATCTGCTCCTCTGACTCACCGAGTTTCCGTTGCTGCTCATAATAATTCAATGTTTCTACGTCCCGGTAATCATCAATCGACGGGAAGGCAATATTCGTCATTCCAATTTCCTCACCTTGATAAATGTAAGGCGTTCCCTCAAGCATATGTGTGAAGGTTGCCAGCATTTTGGCGGATTCCACACGATATTGTCTATCATTCGCAAAACGGGAAAGAGCCCGCGGTTGGTCGTGATTGTTAAGATAATTGGCATTCCAGCCTTCTTGATGGAGCACCGTCTGCCAACTACTCATTATTTTTTTCAGCTCTACCAGCGTCCACGACTTGTACTTCCATTTTTCCGTTCCCAACCCTTGTGCATCAATAAACATATGCTCAAATTGGAACACCATATTCAACTCATGTCGCTGATCCCCCACATAATCCAGTGCCTGCTCCGGTCCTAAGCCGGAAGTTTCACCAACCGTCATTAAGGGATAACGTTCCAGTACCTTTTCGTTCAGCATCCGTAGAAGTACATGTACCTGCTCTAGATTGGAAAAGAGCTGATAGGCCCGCACTAAGGTTTGTTTGTCGGGATTATGAGCATCCGGCAGCCCTTCGGCTTTCACAATATGGGCAATGGCATCAAAACGGAAGCCGTCGACTCCCTTTTTTAACCACCATTCCACCATACGATAGAGTTCATCCACCATCTCTTCATTTTCCCAGTTCAGATCCGGCTGATGCTCGGAATACAAATGCATGTAATATTCGTCTGTAAGCTTGTCATATTTCCACACAGAACCGGAGAAGTACGACTCCCAATTATTTGGATATCCGCCATTTTTGCCTGTTCGCCATATGTAGTAGTCCCGCTTCGGATTATCCTTCGACGAGCGTGACTCCGTGAACCACGGATGCTCATCCGACGTATGGTTTAATACCAAATCCATCATAATTTTAATGCCTCGCTCATGCGCCTGGTGGAGAAGCTCATCAAAGTCCTCCATTGTTCCAA
The DNA here is from genome assembly GCF_059447605.1 of Paenibacillus sp. N119s. Classification (NCBI taxonomy): domain Bacteria; kingdom Bacillati; phylum Bacillota; class Bacilli; order Caryophanales; family Paenibacillaceae; genus Paenibacillus; species Paenibacillus sp. N119s. The sequence continues at coordinate 8,268 of NZ_JCAJRU010000211.1, forward strand.
ACTCATCCATAATGGCATAATAATCACTAATATCATATCCATTATCATGATTGGGCGACTTATATATCGGGCAAATCCAGATGACATCAATCCCCAGCTCAGACAGGTAATCCAGCCGAGACAAAATACCGCGTAAGTCCCCTTTTCCGTCTCCGTCAGAATCCTGAAAACTGATTGGGTATATCTGATAAACAACAGCTTCCTTCCACCATATTTTTTTAGGCATGGTTCCCTCCTGTGTCTTCTCTGTACATCCAATAGCTTATGCTTTTAACATACACGCAATACCTGTATGCGAATCGTTATTGCAGGGAAGCGAGATACTTGTATGCTTGCTTCAGCGCATGAGCAGAGCTGATAGACTAAGATATATTTTAATTTTTTTTAAAAAAAAGGTTGTGTACATTGATCTGGCGTTACCTATATTTATGAACTGCCCATATACATGAACCAAAAGCGGTGCCATTCTTGAATTTAGGGAGGAATTTATATGAACCTTCGACCCAAGGAGCCAAAGGATCTGATTGTAGAATCAGCTGTGATCCCACCCAACATCCATGTGGATGTCGAGTCAGCCATTGAGGGAGGAACACGCCGCCTAATGCTTAGCGATAACCCG
>NZ_JCAJRU010000212.1:0-8773 GCF_059447605.1 Paenibacillus sp. N119s
CTCAGCAAACAGCAGGACTGCTGTCCTATGTCAGCGGCGGAGGTGGGCTGCTTGTGCTGCATAACGGAATCACATTGCAAGGACGGTATGAAATCGCACAGCTCATGGGAGCACGTTTCCTGCGGCATCCGGCAGCGGAGCTGCTTTCCTTCAAGGTAACGGAGCCGGATCATCCGATTATGGAAGGAATTGAGCCGTTCGAGATTCAAGAGGAGCCATATCGTTTTGATTTTGATCCATTCACTGAAAAGACACTGTTGATGGAATACGAACACGAAGGCCAGTGGTGGCCGGCTGCATGGGCGTTGTCCTATGGCTTGGGCCGGGTCGTCTACTTGATGCCTGGACATAATCAGCCAAGTTTCCAGCATGAGGGATACCGCAAGCTGTTGCTTCAGGCTGCTAAATGGGCCGGACGTTTTCCGGGTTAAGCCTAATCATATTCATAACTATTCCATCCATTGGGAGAGGGGAGTCGCGAGCTTTATGCGGCTCCCCTTTTCAGGTTATACTATAGGTAATCACAGGTAGGGGAGGGTATATTATGAGCGATTTGTTCAAAAAAGCCATCTCATTGGGGTGGGGCCTCACCGTTGTCAGCAAAGAAAAGGTGGAGAAAGCCGTCGAGGAGCTTGTAAATCGGGGAGAACTTGCACCCTCGGAATCCAAAGCGCTGGTCGATCGTCTGATCGAACGAGGGGCAGAGGAACAGGGACAATTCAAAACCATGATCCGCGAGCAGGTTAGCCGCATTTTGCAGGAGCTGGAAGTACCTACCGAAAATGATGTCACAAGTTTGGAGCAACGTGTGGCATTGTTGGAAAAACAGGTAGCGGAGCTGGAAAAAGAAAAGGCGGCGCTTACGGGTTCGAGTGACGCTGAAGAAGCGAACCGGTTGGATTAAAATGGCCGTTCGCATGAAGCACGCCGGTCGTTACCGGGAAATTGCCATGGCGCTGGCGCGTCATGGCTTTGGTTATATGGTGGAAGAAATGGGACTGTTCCAGCTGCTATCCCTGCCCCGCAAGTGGCTGACGAGAGAAACCCCCGAAGCCAAAACGCTGGGTGAACGGATTCGGCTTGTGCTGGAGGATCTGGGACCTGCATTCATCAAGCTTGGACAGTTGGCCAGCACACGTGCTGACCTGCTGCCAGAGCCTATTATTCGTGAGCTGGTTAAGCTTCAGGACCAGGTACCGCCTTTTTCGCCTGACACGGCCCGTGGCATTCTGGAGCAGGAGCTGGACACGTCATTAGAGAACATACTGGTTCGTTTTGACGATGTTCCGCTGGCGGCTGCTTCGATCGGGCAAGTGCACCTGGGTAAGCTGCACAGCGGCGAAATGGTCGCCATTAAAATCCAGCGTCCAGGCGTTAATCGCATCATCCGGCGGGATTTGGACATTTTACGGGAATTGACCGCAATGGCAGCCAAGCGCTGGGAATGGGTGGAGCGTTATCAGCTTCGCCAGATGGTGGAGGAGCTGGGGAGATCGCTCATTAAGGAGCTGGATTACAACCATGAAGCCCGTAACACAGAGAAGATTGCGCTCCAATTTGAGCAGGACCCACATATCTATATTCCGAAAATATACTGGGACCATACCTCCTCACGTGTACTGACCATGGAGTTTCTGGAGGGAACTCACTTGGGCAGTCGTGAAGAGCTATTGGGCCGTGGTTATAACTTGAAAGAACTGGCGCAACAGCTGGTCAACAGCATGCTGCATCAAATTTTTATAGAGGGCTTTTTTCATGCCGATCCCCATCCGGGGAATTTGCTCGTTCTGAATAATGGAAGTCTCGCCTATCTGGACTTTGGCATGGCAGGAAGGCTAAGCGAAGAAATGAAAAATCACCTCGCTTCCCTCATAATCGCCCTGATGCGCAAAAATACCGATGCCATGGTACGGGCCATCGAACGACTGGGGCTGGTTGAACCGGATACCGATCTGAATGCGCTCCGTGCCGATCTGGATAAGATACGCGAAGATTACTCGGACGTTCCTTTCTCACAGGTCAGCATTGGCGATGCTTTGAACGACCTGTTTGGCGCAGCCCAGCGCCATCGAATTGGGTTGCCATCGGACGTCCTGCTGCTTGGCAAGGCGCTGCTGACCCTGGAGGGGGTTGTAGAGCATCTGGACCCCGACCTCAGTATTATTGCATTAGCTGAGCCTTTTGGTAACAAACTGCTGAAGGAACGCTTCAGCGGTCGTCGTATTCGGGGCAAGCTGTTGGGTGGTGCGGCTGAGCTGGTGGAGACGCTGATGGAACTGCCGAGACAGACGAGGCATCTGACCTCAATTATCAGCAAGGGTAAGCTTAAACTGGAAGTTACCGTACCCGAGCTGGAACAGCTGTTGCGCAAGCTGGATCAGATCAGTAATCGCCTGTCATTCAGTATTGTGCTGTTAGCGTTCAGCATTATTATGGTCGGGCTGATTATCGGTTCATCACTAAATCATCAGGCGACTATGCTGTGGAACGTGCCTGCGATTGAAATTGGTTTTGTCGTAGCGCTCTTAATGGTTGCCTTTTTACTGTACTCTATTTTTAAATCAGGAAGGTTCTAGATACCGACTACAAGGAGGCGTCATGGACACTCATAAGATAAACACTGCCTCAATGAATACTCTTGAAATCGCAGATGTACCGTGGCACCGCCTGACTACTCCTTATGGTAGAGGCACGGAATTGCCGCATTTGATATCCAATGGGGAGTATGCAGCCATCGCTGATCTGATAGAGCATCAAGGCACACTGTGGCAGGTTACCCCGTGGGCATTACTATTCTTATTGCGGAATATGCATGCGAGAAGACCGGAGGATATCACACTAAGTGAGCTAGAGTTGTATCACACGGTTGTTCAAGCATTAGACATGGAAGATCTACAAGCCGACTCACAGAAGTCTGTGGAATCCTTGACTAGGCTGCTAGATGAGAAGTATCTATGGCCAGCAGACAGCGACCCCGAAGAAGATGAACTGGAGTGGGAAGAGGAAGAAGCACGCGGCTATGATCCGGTGGCTTTTTGGAGCTATTATGACTATAGTTGTAGGCTACTAAAGCAAGCGCTACCTGATTTTGAGGGCTTGCTTCAACACCAAGCGGACTCTGAGATTGCTGAATCCCTAGCGGAGCTTGTGCTGAAATTACGAAAATTTTAAATATAAGAAAACGAATTAGATGAAGAAAATGATTGATATTTTAAGTAAATAGAGGTTTTCTTTCTGTAAACAGCCTTTTAACTCATTCGTTTCTACGAATCCCTTGCGTTATAATGATGGACTGAATATAACGGAGCGGGTTCGTTTGAGAGAGACGAGCTGAATGATAGGAGAGCCTTGGCGATTGACCGCTGGACGGATGCCCAGAGCCATATCGGGTTGCGGGTCAAGATGCTGTTCTCTGTAAATATAGGAGGCTGGAACGAAACTGTATGAATTTTAGACAACAATGGTTCGGTAATATCCGGGCTGATATACTTGCGGGCATGACCGTGGCGCTAGCGCTGATTCCAGAGGCAATTGCCTTCTCAATCATTGCAGGTGTTAACCCCATGGTCGGACTGTATGCCTCCATCTCGATGGCGATTGTCATTTCTATTGCAGGCGGACGGCCAGCGATGATCTCGGCAGCAACCGGGGCTGTAGCTGTAGTGGTCGTGGGTCTGGTCAAGGATTACGGCGTGGAGTATTTGTTTGCGGCTACCATTTTAGCTGGGATTATTCAGGTGTTGCTGGGTGTTTTGAAAATAGGCCGCTTTATTAGCTTTATTTCACAACCGGTCATGACCGGGTTTGTAAATGCACTGGCGATCCTCGTTTTTATGGCGCAGCTTACCCACTTTCATGGAGCGAATTGGATCATGTACGCCATGGTAGCAGGAACATTGCTCATCGTGTATATTTTACCGAGATTTGTGAAGAGCGTTCCTGCTCCATTGACTGCAATTATGATCATGACGATCATTACGTATGTATTTGGATTGAATGTCAAAACGGTAGGAGACATCGGTACGCTAACCAGCTCGCTGCCTTCATTTCATTTGCCGCAAATTGAGTGGTCGTGGCACACGTTGCGGATTTTGCTGCCGTATTCCTTTACGATGGCGCTGGTTGGACTATTGGAATCACTGCTGACAGCCAGTATTTTGGATGAAATGACCGAAACGAAAAGCAATAAAAACCGGGAAGCCCGCGGGCAAGGGATTGCCAATTTTGTAAATGGCTTTTTTGGGGGGATGGGTGGCTGTGCCATGATCGGACAATCCGTCATTAATGTCAGCTCAGGGGGAAGAGGACGTCTGTCGACTTTCACGGCAGGGGTGTTCTTGGCCTTCTTGCTGCTCGTGCTTGGCGGGGTTGTAAAGGAAGTGCCCATGGGCGCATTGGTGGGAGTCATGTTCATGGTGTGTATCGGAACCGTGGATTGGAAATCGCTCCGAAACATCGCCAAGGTTCCCAAAGCAGATACGTTTATTATGGTGGTCACGGTCATCATCGTGGTGGCTACGCATGATTTGTCCAAGGGTGTGATCGTAGGTGTGCTGTTGAGCGCTTTGCATTTTGGCTGGAAAATGGCTAAAATCCGTATCAGTGCGACTGAAGATCATGAAGCCAAAGTGTACCATGTCAGGGGGCCGATGTTTTTCGCCTCAACGACTCATTTTGTCGATCATTTTGAGCCTGCACATGATCCGGAGCGCGTTGTAGTGGATTTCAGCCATTCACATGTGTGGGATCACTCGGCAGTTACTGCCATTGGCAAGGTGCTGCAAAAATACAGAAACTCAGGTAAATCGATTACCCTGCAAGGGTTAAATGAGGAAAGCCGTTTAATTGTAGAGAAGCTCGGCGGTTCTGTAGTCACAGAGCCGATCGTGTGATGAATCGTATAGTGCAAAGCAAAGTCTAAAATGGAAACCCTCCATTTCGGACTTTTTTTATTTATTTCTGAAATGAAATAGCCGTTTTCATTCTAAATCATAGATAAATATGACAAATTTTCATCAAAGTATTGACGTAATAATTTGGCAGGAATACAATCGTTGTTATTAAGCATAGCAAGTACATAGGAATAATTGAAAATTGAAAGGTATGTACATATGAACTTAGACTGGGAGTTTATTGTAGAAAGCTTGCCGCTGTATGGAGAAGCCATGTGGCTGACGTTGAAGATTGCCTTTTTTGCTATTCTGTTTTCACTAGTCGTCGGTTTGCTGTGCAGCATTGTGCTGTATTACAGGGTGAAAGGAATTAGCGGAATCATTGTAGCCTATATCGAGCTTTCCCGGAATACGCCGCTGCTTGTACAGTTATATTTTCTGTATTACGGGTTTACGAAAATTGGTCTGCACATGAGCGAAATGACGTGTGCGATTGTGGGGATGACCTTTTTGGGCGGGGGCTATATGGCTGAGGCATTCCGCGGTGGAATTGAAGCCGTGAGTAAAACCCAAACGGAATCCGGGTTGAGCCTCGGACTGTCCAAAATACAACTGGCGAGATATGTTATTTTGCCGCAAGCATTTAGCATTAGTATTCCGTCCTTGGGAGCGAACGCGATCTTTCTACTCAAGGAGACCTCCATTGTGGGTGCCATTGCTTTACTGGATCTGATGAATGTGGCCAAAGACCTGATCGGCATGTACTACAAAACGACAGAATCGTTGATTCTGCTGGTATTGGCATATCTCGTACTGCTTTTACCTTTGTCGATGCTGCTGACGTGGGTGGAAAGGAAGGTGCGATATGCTGAGTTCGGGGATTAATGTGCTGTTTGAGGGATCGAATTTCGAGCGTCTGTTAGGGGGATTGCTCGTTACACTGGAGATTGCATTAATTTCCATTATTATTGGTACGCTGCTAGGCATTCTGATGGGTCTGCTGCGCACCTTAAAATCAAGACCGATTCGGTTTGTGCTGAGATTCTATTTGGAGACATTCCGCATTATTCCGATTTTGGTATGGTTGTATGTCGTGTATTTTGGATTTACTCCTTTACTGAATGTGGATATCAGCGGAGAGTTGACGGCAGTAATCGTATTCAGTCTGTGGGGAGCGGCAGAAATTGGCGACATCGTACGAGGTGCATTGGAATCACTGCCCAAGCATCAGGTGGAGTCCGGGCAGGCATTGGGGCTGTCCTATTGGCAATTATACCGCCATGTGCTTATTCCCCAGGCGGTGCGCCGCATGCTCCCGGGTTCTATTAATCTAGCGACACGGATGATCAAAACCACGTCACTTGTGGTGCTTATCGGTGTTGTGGAAGTGGTCAAGGTCGGGCAGCAGATTATTGAACTTGGTGTAATCAAGGCGCCTTCGGCATCCTTTTGGGTGTATGGTTTTATCTTTATATTGTATTTTCTTGTATGTTATCCGTTATCCAGACTTTCCAAAAGATTTGAAAGCAGATGGCAAAATTAGCAGGATGGGGTGGTGTCATGGGAGAGGCTGTTGAGGTTTTATTGGAAATTCGAGGACTGGAAAAAAGCTTTGGCGACCGAAAAGTACTGCAGCAGATTAGTCTGGACGTAAGGAAAGGGGAAGTTGTGGTTATTCTCGGCCCTTCAGGATGTGGTAAAAGTACGCTCCTCCGATGTCTTAATGGTCTAGAGCCCGTTCAGGGGGGAGATATCCGTTACAGAGGACAGGATCTGACGGATACAAAAGTGAATTGGCGTGAGGTGCGGCAGCATATCGGAATGGTGTTCCAAAACTATGAGCTGTTTCCGCATATGACGGTCTTGGAAAATATATTGCTCGGTCCGCTTAAAGTTCAGCGGAGAAACAGGCAGGAGGCGCTTGCGCAAGCGGAGCAGCTATTGGAGCGAGTCGGTTTGCTGGACCGCAAGGATGCGTATCCACGACAATTATCAGGCGGGCAAAAGCAACGCATTGCAATTGTTCGCGCTCTGTGTATGAACCCTGAGATTATGCTTTTTGATGAGGTCACCGCATCTTTGGACCCGGAAATGGTCAGAGAGGTGCTGGATGTCATGCGAGAGCTGGCCCAACAGGGGATGACGATGATTATCGTGACGCATGAAATGGGATTTGCGAAGTCGGTAGGAGATCGTATTGTTTTTATGGATCAAGGACAGATATGTGAAATGACTACGCCACAGCAATTTTTTACCCAACCGGAAACAGAGCGTGCCCAGCACTTTCTGGATATATTTCAGTACGAAACGATATAAACAGGGGGATGAATACAGATGAGAAAAGGAATGAAGTTCACAACGTTATTACTGGTTTTGAGCTTGCTGCTCGTCGGTTTGGCGGGATGTGCAGGAGCTGGAAACACCAATGGTAGTTCGGGTTCGGCTAAATTCGCCTCAATTGAGGACATTAAAAAGAATGGCAAGATTAGAATCGGTGTTTTTGCGGATAAGCCGCCTTTTGGCTACGTAGATTCTGAAGGGAAGAATCAGGGCTTTGATGTGTATATTGCGAAACGATTTGCCAAAGATCTCTTGGGCGACGAGTCCAAGGTGGAATTCGTTCTGGTGGATGCCGCCAGCCGGGTTGCCTATTTGGAGTCGAACAAGGTAGATATCATCATGGCTAACTTTACTGTGACCGATGAGCGTAAAGAAAAAGTCGATTTTGCTAACCCGTATATGAAATTATCCTTTGGTATTGCGTCACCCGACAATGCTCCAATCACCACGATCGACCAATTGAAGGGTTCGGATCAAAAGCTGATTGTTGCCAAGGGAACGACGGCTGAAACTTATTTCACAAAAAATTATCCTGACATCAAGCTGCTCAAATTCGACCAGTACACCGAAATCTTTTCAGCTCTCAAAGACAAACGCGGTGCCGCCATTGCGAATGATAATACAGAGCTGATCGCTTGGGCCAAGGCCAATCCCGGCTTCACCGTAAGCATTCCAGCTTTCGGTGGCCAAGATACGATTGCCCCCGCAGTAGCGAAGGGAAATAAGGAGCTGCTGGACTGGATTAACAACGAGCTGGCTACGTTGGGCAAGGAAAACTTTGTCCATAAAGCCTATAAGGACACACTGACCCCTGTTTACGGAGAAGGCTTTACGGATCAATTGGTTGTAGAGGGCGGAAAGGTGAATTAATCATCGTATAAGTTGCTATTAAGCATAAAGAAGCGTTGGGCTTGCTGACCCAACGCTTCTTTCATATGGGGAAAGGGAGATTTGTAACTTCTTAATCGAGGCACATACTTCCCCAAAAGCTCTTGCATGCCCGTAGCTTTCATTATATAATTTTAATGATTATGATTCTCATTATCATTAAATCTTTAGGCGCAGACTCCCAATATGAGCCTAAATGAATAGGATGGTGCTCTACACATGGCTAAAACGGATATGGCTACTGCCAGAAGACAGCTCAGCAGTCCGAATAAGATCACGCGCAGACGGGCTTTGAGAACGATCAAAGCTGCGAAACGCGCGAAGTAACAAGCTTCAAGTTAACTGCAAATGCAATGCCAGTGTCAAAATTTTTAGTCTCCTCGTTTTAATATTGCACCTGCCTTCCTGATGGTGGTACACAGGAAGGCAGGTGTCTTTTTTTATTTCTTTTGTGCAAACAGCCACTCAATCATTTCCTGATTTTGCAGAGCCGGAACCCAAGAGAAGTGTCCTGTGGGTTTGATCATCCCTGCTTCGTATTTAGTGAAGTGAATGAGGTTTCCGTTCTGTGCTTTAATGGCAGCAACCATTTCTTCCGAGTTCTTAGGACTCACTGTCGTATCGTCTGCAGCATGAAAAGCCCAAATCGGAAC
>NZ_JCAJRU010000213.1:0-8679 GCF_059447605.1 Paenibacillus sp. N119s
CTTTAGGAAGACTCTGCGCAATGGTGATCTGAACATACGGTTCAGAGGTCATCTCCAGTGGCTCGATGATCGTCGCTTTCACATGATCCTGCTCAATTGTATCCAATGCAGCCAGCGCTTCCCTGGATCCCCCGTCACTGACTATAATTTTGTCACCACTACGGCCGCGCATGACTTTGGCAATATGCCGTGCATCCTCACCCGTAACAATAACGTGATCTTCTAGAAATTGCTCTGCCGGAATAAAATAACGCTGCATTCTCTCACACCTATTCTAAAAATAACTAATATTACTAACGTTCCGTACAAATTCCGAATAAATCACCAAGCACCATCATATCATCTTTTGCGCCTGTATGACCAGTCTGTTCCCTCTTCCATTCACGTTATACCCATTCTCATAAAAAAAGGAGCCCTTAGGCTCCGAACAATCCGGTAATGTAAAAAGAAAACTGCAAAAATTGTATATAAATCATCTGAGCCAGCGTGTAAAGAGGTTCAATCGTTATAGCTCGTACCGGTGGAATTACTAGTATAAGCAGGAAAATAAAGATTGACCATTGCTCAAACTGCTGAAGCTTGCGGCGCACACGAGTAGGAGCCACATCCTCCACAATCCGATAGCCGTCAAGTGGAGGCAGTGGGATCAAATTAAAGATAAACAAAAACAGGTTCAAATTGATCAACGCATTGATAAACAAATAGATTGCCTGCGCCACCCGCTGGTTCTCCATTCCTGGCAATACTTGAAAATGAAGGAGCATAGCATAGATCAGGGTCGTCACAAATGCAAGCAGCAAGTTGCTCAGCGGGCCAGCAGCCGATACAATAATGCCCATCAGGCGCGGACGGCTAAAATTGTCACGATTCACCGGAACTGGCTTGGCCCAGCCAAAGCCACCGATCAGCAGTAACAGTGTACCCAGCAGATCAATATGAACTGCCGGATTTAAAGTCACCCGTCCAAGCAGCTTGGCCGTAGGATCGCCAAATTTATTGGCATAATACGCATGCGCAAATTCATGCACCGTAAACGATATAATCACAGCCAGCAAATAAAATGGAAGGACATTTAAATTTACACGAAAAATACTTTGTAAAAAATCCATGCTTACCTCTTTCTCGCCACAAACGCCAGCCAATCTTCATCTCGGTGGATTTCGGCAATTTCAAAGCCAGCTGCCTTCAGCGCGGTTTCAACTGCCTCTTCTTTGTTTTTCCAAATCCCAGAAGCAATATAAATACCACCTGGCTGCAGGGCATTATATACATCATCAATGAACAGCAAAATGATCTCAGCCAAAATATTAGCTACCACTAGCTTGACTGGCAGTTGAATTCCCAGCGTTGGATCGCTTGCATTGAGCACGGAGAGCAAATCGCTTTCTTTGATGGTGATGCGTTCCTCCAGCCCGTTCAAACGCGTATTTTCATGCGCACTGGATACCGCCACCGGATCAAGATCCAAGGCAAGTACATGCTTTGCTCCCAGCTTTATCGCTCCAATGGCCAAGATACCGGAGCCCGTACCGACATCAATGACTTCTTCTCCACCCTGGATCACGGATTCCAGTGTTCTCAGGCAAAGGGATGTTGTCGGATGTGTTCCAGTGCCAAAGGCCATACCCGGGTCGAGCTCAATGATTTTTTCATCCTCACTCGCAGGTTCATACTCTTCCCAAGTCGGTTTGATGGTCAAATGATCCGATACACGTAATGGCTTGAAATACTGTTTCCAGGCATTAGCCCAGTCATCTTCATTGACCGTTTTCAGCTCATAACGAACCTCTCCAGGGTCAATATCAAATGTTCTCAGTTGTTCCACTCGCGGCTCAATTTGTGCGCGCACACCGTCCATGTCCACTTCTTCAGCAAAATAGCCTTTGATGACCGCTTGTCCTTCAGGTATATCGTTCAAAGGGCGATCGTACCATTGTCCATAAGACGTATCCCGCGGCTTGTTCAGTGAACCGGATTCTTCAATGGATACCCCTCCTGCACCTGCTTCGTGCAGAAAATTCGAAATCATTTCGACAGCTTCCTCGCTTGTATGTATTGTAATTTCATTCCACAACATGGTTTACATTTCCTCCTCATTTCACATGCATACATTACATTGTACTATATACTCACATAGGAGTTCAAAAAAGCTGATAATCTTCCTGTTCCGATTTCTCCAGCTCGTCTTGGAATTGCTTGAGAAAAAACAAATAAGACGGGCCATCCCACAAATCATCTGAATAGCTGGGATTCCCGCCTTATTGTATTCTACTCGCTGTCGTTTATAATACGCTGCTGACGGCGGTCAGCAACTTCACTACGCCGAATCGCTTCCAGATCCTCTGCATCTGCCAGCTCTGCCGAGAACTCAACATCTTCGTTTTTAGCAGATTGCATGCGTTTGATTTTCTCGGTTTTGGTCAGCACTTTATCGAACCTTTTGTTTCTAGGCATCGGTCACTGCTCCTTCCAAACTTTTCACAGCATTCCACCCGCTTGTTCTACGATGGACATGGCCTGGTGATGAATGGACTCATCCACCACAGCAGTCAATAAAATATCGCGGCCCGTAGGTCCACCCTGTCCTCCGTCACTCATGCCACTGGCAACAGGATCAGCCGCAGCCAGTATCGCCGGACTGCGATCTGTAAATTCTACTCCCTGCGTTAGTGAAGACAAGCTGTTAATCTGTCCCGAAAATACAGGCAGTCCGGCGTTGCCCGTAGACTGCCGCGGATACCGGCTAAAACGATCTATCGACATATCCGTTACCCGGAGAGCTTCCAGTTTTCTCGCGGCTCCCTGTGCTTCCTCAGGACTTTTGAAATACGCCAAAATATTTTTTTCGCCCATTCCAAAATCCCCCTGTGTAGTAATTGAGCGCAACGCTTGTTTGAGAACATGGATCATTACGCTTTGTTATAGCCTGCTCATTGGCAAGAATTTATATTCTCCACGAAAGGCTAAACGGATACAGGCGTTATCGAGAACAGCAGGGCAAGACTGTGAATTAAAGTTTGTGAAGAATATAACTTTTATAGATGTAAATTAGCAGCTGTGGCTTCACCTGACTTGGCTACTCCTGTCTCCCAGGCTGCGCGAATAACAGCATCCCGTACCTTTTGAACCACCTTCGGATTAAAAACATCCGGTATGATATAAGTTTCACTTAGCTCCTCAGGGCAAATGGCATCAGCGATGGCAAGCCCGGCAGCCAGTTTCATCTCCTCGTTAATCGTCTTGGCATGGCAATCCAGAGCACCCCGGAAAATTCCCGGGAAGCACAGCACGTTATTAATCTGGTTAGGAAAATCGGAGCGGCCGGTAGCAAGCACACGCACATAAGGTAAGGCTACGGTCGGATCAATTTCTGGCTTCGGATTCGCCATAGCGAACACTATAGGATCAGTTGCCATGCTCTGTATGTCTTCCACAGTCAGTATATCTGGACCCGACACACCGATGAACACATCAGCTCCCACAATCACCTCGGATAAGCTTCCACTTAAATTATGCGGGTTAGTCATGTTCGCAAATTCTGTCCAATGCGGGTTGCTGTATTCTACACCACGGTGAATGGCTCCTTGCCGATCAACGCCAATCAGATTGCGCACCCCTGCCTTGAGCAGCATACGCGAGCAGGCCATACCCGCCGCACCGATACCGGCAAATACTACTTTGATATCTTCCATTTTTTTGCCGCATACCTTTAGTGCATTGACCAGACCCGCTAATACAACGACTGCTGTCCCATGCTGATCGTCATGAAATACTGGAATGTCGAGTTCCTGCTTTAACCGTCTCTCGATCTCAAAACAGCGTGGCGAAGATATATCCTCCAAATTAATGCCGCCAAATGCTGGAGCGATCATTTTGACAATTTGAACAATCTCATCTGGGTCCTTTGTATTGAGACAGATGGGGAATGCGTCGACACCTGCAAACTGTTTGAACAGCACCGCTTTACCTTCCATCACAGGCATAGCAGCCTCTGGTCCGATATCCCCTAATCCAAGGACCGCTGTCCCATCTGAAACGACCGCTACTGTATTTTTTTTGATTGTTAATTGGAACGCTTTTTCTGGGTCATTGGCAATTTCCATGCAAATTTGGGCCACACCTGGTGTGTAAACTTTGGACAACCCCTCCATTGTTTCAATTCGTTTCTTGGGTAAGGTCTCCATTTTGCCACCTTCGTGTAATTCTCTGATTTCATCTGTTAAACTGCTCATGTTCCTCTCCGTCCTCTCATAAGTTTATTTAATTAGACTGTTATATCTAGGTTGAAACTCATTAGCTCCAAAATTGGAGTAACAAGGTGGCTAAAATGACCGTGCCTGCTCCTCCAATCCGTGTTGCAATTTGGGCAAAAGGCATCAGCTCCATCCGATTGGATGCAGACAAAATGGCTACATCGCCTGTGCCCCCTAATCCGCCGCGACAACTGGTCACCAAAGCAGCTTCTACAGGATACATGTTAATCCATTTTCCGGTGAAATATCCAGTAAAAATCAATGCAACCACTACAGATGCGCAAGTGATCGCATACGGAACCGTCAAAATTCCTACTACACTATCTAACGGCACATACAAAATACCTAGCCCTACCATCAGGGGCCACGTTAGACTAGCCGTGATACATTTGTATAAATGAAAAGCTCCCTGCTCCAATGAGTTCGGCATGATCTGAATACACTTAATTAATGCCGCCGCCAGAATCATGAGAATCGGCCCTGGAATATGGAGATATGGCTCTAGCAGCTTACCCACAATAAAGAAAGTACAGGCCAACAGCAGACCTCCTCCCATTAACGGAAAAGAAACAGATTGTCCCAAGTCTACTGGAGCCAACTTACCTTCTTCTTTCTCCAGTTTCAACAACTTCCCGTTACCTGAAGTATTTGGTTTTTTCTCCGCCAATCTTTTCAAGACACCTGCACCTATGATTGCAACTATGTTACCGATAATTGCAGCCGGGATAAACTGGGATACGAATACCGCAGAATCCTTGCCCAGTACCATTCCATATGAAATGGACAACGGTAAAATGCCTTCTCCAATTCCACCGGAAATAATCGGAATGATGATGAAAAAAAATGTGTGATAAGCACTATAGCCAAAAGCCATACCCACCACCATCCCAACGGCAACCGCAGCAATAGACCCTATAATAATGGGGGCAAAAATTTTGACAATTCCATTCAGCAGCATTTTGCGATCCATACCAAGAATGCTTCCTGTTACGAGACATGCGATGTAGAAATAAAGAAAATTTGAGGTTTTCATAAGCGTATGCACAGCTCCCATGGCAGATGGACTGAACATATTCCAAAATACCATTAACGATGGAACCATAAGGGATAGAATGGCTGGCCCGCCTATATGTTTGAGTAAGGGAAGTTTGGCCCCCAGATCACTGAGCAGTATACCTAAAATCATGATGACGGCAAACCCGCCCAACAGATCGTTCGGAAGTCTTTCTGTAATTGCTGCCGCATAAACAATCAACGCGATCACAATATACAGCGGAAGAGGAATAACTCCCACCTTTACCCTGCCCAGCATCCTAAACCCATCTAAAGTATTTTTACTCCATCTTTGCTCCTTTTGAATGACAGGCTGGTTTGTAGCATTTTCCATAAATCTCCCTCCATAAAGTGAAGAATGATGATCATGTTCCCATTCTACACCATGGAAAACGCTTTATTTGGTTTTAAAACTAAGAACTAACTTTTGTAACTATAGTAATCAGAAGGAGGTTTAAATATAACTATTCATGATTCCTTCTGCCTGCGGCAACACCTGGTACTGGTAAACAGGACGTCCAATAGTACCATAGATGGTTTCCATAGAGAGTACTTCAATCTCTGTCATAAAAGCCAGATACTTGCGCATAGATACTCTGGAGATCCCTGCACTCTCCGCAATATCCTCGGTGGAAAATAGAGTTTTATGATGCTGCTGGATACAATTCCATATCATAGCCAGCGTGGATTTCGTTATCCCCTTGGGCAACCGTGTCAAGTCTTTAGTGATGCTTTTGTGATAAATCAGTCGGTCCAGCTCTTCCTGTGACAGTAGACTGCGCTCACGCACAATACTAATGTGCTCTCGGTACCCGGTCAGGGCCTCTAGAAAACGGTTAAAGTGGAAAGGCTTGATCAAATAATCCACCGCGCCGAAGTTCATCGCTTTTTTGATACTGCTCATGTCACTTGCAGCTGAGATGACAATAACATCCACATTTACTCCAGCCTCCCGTATGAATGACAGTAAATCGAGGCCATTGCTTTCTTGCATATACACGTCCAGCAATATCAGATCAATCGCTTGTTCAGCTATATATTTCTTAGCCTCTTCCACCGAAGAAGCCCAGCCACCACATTGAAAGCCCTCTACCTGCTCCATATATTTGCGATTGAATTCCGCAACCATCGGATCATCTTCTACAATTAGGACATTAATCATGTTTATCATTCCCCGCTATACTGTATGGAATTGTAATCTGAAAACAGCACCCTTGCTCGACAGGGATCAACTTAACACTTCCTTGTAGCCTCTTTACACTTTGTGCCACCAGATAAAGCCCCATCCCTCGCGACTCTCCCTTGGTCGAAAAACCTTTTTCAAAAATAGTCTCCCTAAGGCCCTCAGGTATACCCGGACCATTGTCGCACATGATACAGGTCAGACAGCCATTCTGCCGGTTTTCCTCATAATAAAGTGAAAGGGTAATCCGCTTAGGCTCCAGAGATTCCATCGCCTCCACCGCATTATCAAACAGATTGCCAAGAATAGTAATCAGTTCATGTGTCGTTTGGGTTTGACTGGATTCAGGCAAGTGACTCCCCGGAGTCAGTTCAAAACTTACCCCTGCCTCTCTGGCCCGACTTAATTTTCCTAACACAAACCCCGCCATAACTGGATCCCTAAGCTGCCGGGTAATGGTACCGATCTCTACTTGATGATGCTCGACGGCATCCATAATATAGTGCTCCAGTTTATCATACATTCGCAAGTGTACCATGCCCATTATGACATGCAGCTTGTTCATAAATTCGTGAGCCTGCGCACGTAGTGCTTCTGTGTACAGAGAAACTCCTGTCAAACGTTCCGCAAGCTGGTTCATTTCCGTCTTATCCCGAAAGGTAACAATGGCTCCGACAATGGCTCCCTTGACCCGGATCGGAACACTGGTCGTCAGCAAAGTGATCCCACCCAGCTCCATTTCCTCATCCATCCGTGGAGTGCTTGCTTCCAACACCTCCTGCAATCGGAAAGCAGATAAATACACCGTAATTTCCTGTCCAGAGAATGAAAAATCTTCAATCCCCGCTTGCCTGAGTAGACGGATTGCTTCTGCATTCATCAGCATGATACGACCGCCTTCATCCACCGCGATGACTCCTTCCTTGATGGACTGCAACATCGCGCTGCGTTCCTCCAGCAAACGTGCGATTTCCGGTGGTTCCAGACCGACCAGCATATTTTTGATTTTTCGAGCCAGCACAACAGCTCCTCCTGTGCCAATCAACATCCCGATACCAATGGCGATAGCAATAAGACGCGTGTTGCCTTCCTGGGCTCTCTGCACATCTTGCATGGATATACCGACGACAATCGCCCCTACCTGCTTTCCCGTTACACTGTATATGGGGGAAAAAGCCCGCATGGACATGCCCAGTGTCCCCTTTGCAACGGACACGCTCTCCTGACCATGAAGGGCAGTATACTCGTCTCCTCCAACAAAGGCTTTGCCGATCTTCCTAGCATCCGGGTGTGTTCTACGAATTCCCTTCATATCCATGACCACGACAAATTGGACATGATTCGCCGATGAAACCTTCTTCACATATTCCTGCATGGCAGGAGAATAATAGGTCTGTTGCAATTGCTCAATAATAAGCGGTGTATGAGCGAGGGTACGCGCAATGGACATTGCCTTTTCCTCAAGCCCCTTCTCCGTTTCATGCTCAACTCTCTCTGCAAATAACAGGGTTACGGGCAAAAGCACAAGCGCCATAACCAAACAAACTAGCAGCGTTATTAGACCTCTAAGCTTTAATAGCGGCTTGCCACGACGCAGTCTTGTCCGTATTTTTTTGATGAAACTCACCCCTTTTCTACTTGCTAGAAGCTCATAGTTCAACTGCTTATACAAAAATGGTTATGTATGTGTTTACGTAAATACAAAAAAGGGGAACTATCCCGCACTGCGGAATAGTCCCCTCGGATTCATGGTTGAAGATCCGCGATTTCGACTTTGCTTAGTCGCCTCGGAAGGCGCGCTTCACACGGTCAAAAAAGGACTGCTCATTCTCATGTGTCTGCTCTCCACTAAGCGAAGAGAACTGACGCAGCAATTCCTTCTGTTCCTCACTCAGCTTGCTAGGCGTTACCACAACTACCTTAATATGCTGGTCACCTTGACCTACGCCGCGCAGTTTTGGCACACCCTTTCCTTTAAGACGGAAATAAGTGCCTGTTTGTGTGCCTGCTGGAACTTTCAGCTTCACTTTCTCGGTCAACGTTGGGATCTCTACTTCATCTCCCAAGGCTGCCTGAGAGAACGTCAGCGGAATTTCACAGTAGATATCGTCTCCCTCACGCTCAAAGAAGTCGTGCGACTTCACGCGGAATACGACGTACAAGTCACCTGCCGGTCCTCCGTTGACCCCG
>NZ_JCAJRU010000214.1:0-8672 GCF_059447605.1 Paenibacillus sp. N119s
TAGCTATAACCTGAAATGGCTAAAAAAATGATCGTTATGCAATATGGGAAAAATAGCTGAACTCTGTATCCTTCCATTGTCCAATGAATGACCAGTAAAAGTGTGGCAATTTCGCTTGCAACGAATACTGGAATTCTACTCCGTTCTTTTTTTAATAGTACGGTTAATGCAAACAAGCCGATGTTTGACAATAAAAGCAACAGTTCAAACAGCCTCATCTCGATTCTCCTTTTAAAAAATTTCTATTTTCGTTTGTTCCAATCTTATCCTGCCAGGCTGGCCTAAGCTATCGATTTGCCTTACATCTACCTTTCAATTTTGTAATTCGATCATGCATTATTGGAGGACTCGTAAAACGGTTTCTTTTCAGCTTGAAGAGTGATGCTTAAGGTTATAATATTTTACAATTAGACCTCAATGTGGTACGATATTCGGCCGGCGCAAGCAGCCGTGTCATGATTACCTCTGATGTGCGTGGACAGCAAACCGCTCTTGAGATTTGGAATAACGACACCGGAATCCCGAAGCAGGATATCAAGCGAGTGTCCAACTCGTATTTTACAGGGGCAAATTCTCCCTCTTACGCTGGATGGGAAAAGCGTGAAGGAGATGGACGCCAAGCTTCATCTGGTGGCCGAAGAACTGAGCATCACTCGAATTCTGAACAAACGAACCTATGTAGTGTCGGGAGGGTAACAGCAGAGGCCGCCATTGCAAGGGCCATCATCCATTCCCCTTTAGCTGCTGGCCGACGAGCCAATGAAAAATCACGGTTCCAAGTTCTCATGATTTAATGAAAACGATGGAAACCATCAACCATACCGATCATACAACCATGCTGCTGGTCACTCATGACGCTCTCACGGCTAGCTACTGCCATCGGGTCGTATTCATCAAGGACGGTCGACTCTATAATAAATTTTACCGGGGGAACAACCGGCGGGGCTTCTTCCAACAGATTATCGATATGCTTCGCTAATGGGAGGGGATGCACATGAGCTTTCACCACTTCGTGCAATTAAGAGGTTCCCAGCTTATCCTTTTCATGATGACCATTACGGTAATGGGTCGGAGGGCCAATAAATGACGTAATAATATTTTTTGTGGAGAAATTGTGGGGGAAATTAAGTAATGCCGAAAATTTAATGGAATATCCACAAAAGCAAAAATCCCTCAACGCATAGAGCGTCAAGGGATTCCACATTTTAGTAAAGCGTCAGATATTGATCACGTTCCCATTGATGTACTTGGGTTCTGTACATATCCCATTCAATTTCCTTAAGCTCATAGAAGTAAGCCAGAGCATGATCACCCAGTGCGTCAGAGATCACCTCGCTCCGAATAAGCTCTGACAAAGCTTCTTTCAGGTCCGCAGGCAGACTTGGAATACCTTCTTCAATCCGCTCTTCCTCGGACATCACATAAATATTGCGATCAATTGGGGCTGGCAGAGCCATCTGACGTTTGATACCATCCAAACCTGCTCTCAACATTACAGCCAAGGCTAAATAAGGATTCGCTGCCGGGTCAGGGTTCCGAACCTCGACGCGCGTGCTCAGGCCACGAGATGCAGGAATCCGAATCATCGGACTGCGATTGCTTGCAGACCAAGCAACATAACAAGGCGCTTCATAACCTGGTACGAGACGCTTGTAGGAATTAACTGTTGGATTTGTGATCGCTGCCATTGCACGTGCATGTTTAAGAATGCCAGCCATATAGTGGCGAGCTGTCTGGCTTAATCCGAGTTCATCCGTCTCATCATAAAATACGTTTTCATTGTCCTTGAACAACGATTGGTTGCAGTGCATACCGGAGCCATTCACGCCGAACAAAGGTTTTGGCATAAAGGTGGCATGCAGACCATGCTGACGAGCAATCGTTTTAACCACGAGCTTGAACGTTTGAATCTGATCGGCAGCTTTAACTGCATCTGCATATTTAAAGTCAATCTCATGCTGACCAGGTGCTACTTCATGATGGGATGCTTCTATTTCGAAGCCCATCTCTTCAAGCTTAAGAACAATTTCACGACGGCAGTTCTCCCCTAGATCCATTGGAGCCAGGTCAAAATATCCGCCTTGGTCATTCAGTTCTGTAGTCGGATCGCCTTTTTCATCCGTTTTGAACAAGAAGAATTCAGGCTCTGGTCCCACATTCATCGATGTGTATCCCATTTCTTCGGCTTCCTTAAGTACACGCTTCAAGATCCCCCGCGGGTCACCTGCAAATGGAGAGCCGTCTGGCTTGTAAATATCGCAAATCAAGCGAGCTACGCGGTCTGAGGTTACCCAAGGGAATACAACCCAAGTGTCCAAATCTGGGTATAAGTACATGTCAGATTCTTCGATACGTACATAACCCTCTATGGAAGAACCGTCAAACATCATTTTATTATCCAATGCTTTTTCCAACTGGCTTACAGGAATTTCAACGTTCTTAATAGTGCCCAATAAGTCTGTGAACTGCAAACGAATAAAACGAACATTTTCTTCTTTCGCAATCCTAAGGATATCATCTCTTGTATAACTCACAGTAACCTCTCCCTTTCTGTAACGACTGTATGCAAATCGACTGTATCATAAATGACATTAAAGATGAGATCGTTTTTTAAGTAAAATAACCTTATGTCAAAAGGCAAGTCACAGCATTATCTTTTATTAAAAAATCGTGATAATTCGCCTTGGATCAAAGATACCTGTCCTGGTCTTTTGCCTGCAACAAGTTGTTGTTTTAACAAACGATGAAGCTGAGTATCGGACATTTCACGGCGTTTGACTTCCGTATCTGCAGTAATAACTGTAGCTTCCTCCGACTCCTTGGTAACCGGATTCATGACTTGTTTTATTCCTGCAATGTTAACACCTTTCTCAATCAAAGCCTTAATTTCAAGCAGACGCTCTACGTCATTAAATGAAAAAAGACGCTGGTTACCCGATGTGCGGGCAGGAACTATCAAATTATGCTGCTCATAATAACGAATCTGACGCGCTGACAAGTCCGTTAGCTTCATGACAATACCTATTGGAAATAAGGCCATATTTCTGCGAATTTCGTCGCCCATTTGTCATCAACCTTCCAGTGATCTATTATTCACCTTATTGTACATTTAGCTGATGCAAAGTGTCAATGATATGTTAGAAAAACTCACAATAATTTACGTTCTTTCATCGTTTGTAGAGCCATAAGTACTCCATATTTGACATGAGAGTAGGTTAAGCCCCCTTGCATGTAACCAATATAAGGCTCTCGTATCGGAGCATCGGCGGATAATTCCAAACTTCCACCTTGGATGAACGTACCTGCGGCCATAATAACCGGATGCTCATAACCTGGCATATCCCACGGTTCTGGCACCACATGGCTATCCACGGCCGCTGCGCGCTGAATACCCTGTACAAAAGCAATTAGATGTTCTGGCCCACTAAACGAAATGGCTTGAATCAAATCCGTACGCTCCTCATGCCAAGCAGGTTTGGTCTCAAAACCCATCTCCTCAAAGACAGCAGCTGCGAATATGCTTCCTTTAACAGCTTGCCCCACCAATGTGGGAGCAAGGAACAGCCCTTGATATATGCCTCGTGTAGTACCTAGCATAGCCCCTACCTCTCCACCGATTCCTGGTGCTGTTAAGCGATAGGATGCCAACTCCACATATTGATGTTTTCCGCAGATATATCCACCCGTTTCTGCAATGCCGCCTCCGGGATTTTTAATTAACGAACCTGCCATCAAGTCGACACCAACCTGAGTAGGTTCCAGCTTCTCAGTAAATTCACCATAACAATTGTCCACAAAGACAATAACGTCAGGCTTTATCTTCTTCACACGTGCTGTCATTTCTTCAATATCAGCTACACTAAAGGAAGCTCTCCAATCATAGCCGCGTGAACGCTGGATACCGATCACCTTGGTATTGGCATGAATTGCGGACTCCACGGCTTTCCAGTCTACTTTACCGTCTGCTGTCAGCGCGGTTTCCCTATAAGTAACACCAAAGTCCTGCAATGATCCTGTTCCGTCACCGGGCTTACCAATCACTTTGTGTAAGGTATCATAAGGACGACCTGTAATGTATAACAACTCATCCCCCGGACGCAGCACACCAAATAAAGCCGTGGCGATGGTATGTGTTCCCGAAGCAAAGTGCGGACGCACCAACGCTGCCTCCGCACCGAACACATCTGCATAGACTTCTTCCAGCACTTCACGCCCCCGGTCATTGTAAGCATATCCCGTTGAACCCGCGAAATGAAAATCGCTCACTTGCTTGCGCTGGAAGGCCTGAATGACCTTCCACTGATTTGCATCTACAATATGATCTATGTGCTGTATGCGTTCTTGTATTTTATGTTCGACTGTTTCTTGAATTTGCTGAATTTCTGGACTAAAAACTACCATTTACCTTCTTGACCCTCTCTCTTCCGCAGCTTTAAGCTAATCATGTTATATTTGTTCTTCAATTTGAACGATGAACATTATCATTTTATTAACCTAAAAACATCATTAGATGTTAACTTTCTGTGAACTCGCTGAGCGCATGACCATACTTTTCGTATTCGCCTCTTTGAATTTCTACCTCATAAATGACATCATTGCCGTCATACTCTGTCAGTAGCACATCCCCAATTCGATAAAGCACCGATGTTAAATCCCCACGTTCCGCAGGAATACGGAACCTCAGCGTATCACCGCTTAGATGCTCCTGAACCAATTCACGAATGCGTAGCAAATCCGTTTCATCAAATGCGCTGATTTTCAAATAACCCTCCCCGGAAGGAAGCATTTCTAATTGTTCAGGGGTGCAGGCATCTTTTTTGTTAAACAATACAATCTGAGGCTTGTCCGCAGCCCCAAGCTGTTCTAGGATTGACTCTACAACTTTCATTTGTTCGTCACGCATATCCGAAGAGGCATCCACGACATGCAAAATGAGATGAGCCTCATTGGCCTCCTCCAAGGTTGCCCGGAAAGAAGCTACCAAATCATGAGGCAGGTTTTGAATAAACCCTACTGTGTCTGTAAGAATAACTTCTTTGCCACTTGGCAGTTCCATTGTTCTGGAGGTAGGGTCAAGTGTCGCAAACAATTGGTTCTCAATATATACATCGGCAGCTGTCAGCTGCTTCAACAGCGTTGATTTGCCAGCATTCGTATAGCCAACGAGTGCCACCTGGACAATGCCGGTCTTTTGTCTGCGCTCCCTATGTAAATACCGGTGACGCATCACTTCATCGAGTTGGCGTTTCAGATCACTGATTCGGTCACGGATGTGACGACGGTCCGTTTCCAGCTTGCTTTCACCAGGACCACGTGTTCCGATTCCCCCACCGAGCCGTGAAAGGTTTTTACCATGTCCAGACAGTCGAGGGAGTAAGTATGACAACTGCGCCAGTTCAACCTGGATAATACCTTCCCGTGTTTTTGCACGCTGAGCAAAAATATCCAGAATCAACTGTGTTCGGTCAATGATTTTGAGATCCAGGCTTTCTTCCAGATTTCGTACCTGGGCTCCCGAGAGCTCTTGATCAAAAATAGCTGTATTTGCTCCCAATTCTTCGGCAACGGCACGCAATTCATCCACTTTTCCCTTGCCAATAAACCATTTTGAATCCTTGGATTCCCTATTTTGTGTGAGCACGCTCAGCACTTCAACTCCCGCTGTCTCAGCCAGCTTCACCAGTTCCTCCAACGAGTATTCCGTATTGATGCCGGATCGTTTGACTTCATCTGTAATTAAACTGACTAATACCGCCTTATCCTGTATTTCGGTCTGTGTATCATGAGTGGAGTTCGCCATATTGTTAGCTCCTTTATTTTTATGTCAACTCTCGAACAGAAACCGACCTGATGTCAGGCCGGCCCCCGTTCGATGTCATACAATTCGGTATGATTCAGATTCCTATTATCGCCTATCTTTTGTCCATTTTCAAATCCTCAGGTCGCAACGTCATCAATTCCTGCTTGCCCGGTTGCCCGCTTCTGTACTGATTAAGCAGCCTGACAGCTTGGTGCCGAATTGCTTTTTCAATCACATTACGAACATAACGTGCATTGCTAAATGCATGGAGGCTGTCATTTCGCTCGTTTAGCAAATGCTCCTTCATTTTGAGTATAGACTGCGGCATGAGAATATAATCCCGTTCCTTAGCCATCATCTCTGAAATTTGGATAAGCTGATCCACGGTGTAATCAGGAAAATCCAACTGGATTGGAAAGCGGGAAGGAAGGCCAGGATTTGTCCGTAAAAAAAAGTCCATTTCTCCCGAATACCCGGCAAGGATCAAAATAAACTGATTTTTTTGGTCCTCCATGGCTTTTACCAGGGTATCAATCGCTTCTTTCCCAAAATCCTTTTCCCCTCCGCGTGCTAAACTGTAAGCCTCATCAATGAACAGCACGCCGCCAAGAGATTTCTTTACAAGATCCCGCGTTTTTTGTGCCGTGTGACCAATATACTCCCCTACCAGATCAGCCCTCTCTACTTCAATCAGATGGCCCTTGCTCAGCACCCCCATTTTCTGCAGCATTTTAGCGATAATGCGGGCTACTGTCGTTTTCCCGGTACCAGGATTTCCTTTGAAAATCATGTGATATACGTGTGCGTTGCTCAGCAGACCCGCATCAGTGCGCATATGAGCGATTTGCAAAAAGGCATATACCTCAAAAACCAGCTCTTTGATGTTATCCAAGCCGACGAGATGATCGAGTTCTTTCTGAATTTCCTGATAAAGACTGAGATACTGCGGTAGCGTCTGCGACTTGGTCGAAGCCACTGCTTCCGTCTCGTCCACAGTCACCGAAGCGATCGGCTCCGGGCTACGCAGCACGACATTGATTTGTCTGGAAGGTCTCTCCTCCGACCGCTTGCCCGCGGCGATTCCCCGTCCGTTCATGCATCCATCACCTCAACATTTCTTCAGGCACAGCTTACCCTATTAATGTATTCGGTCCGGCATGTCCTTATTAGCATAAAAGCTACGAGAACGTGTACAAAGCTTTCCCTCAATTCAGGCAATCCAAGCTAGGGCACTGATCCACCACCGTTGCAGCGTCCATTTAGCATAAGCCAGCACTTCTCTTGATTGATGAATGGGCATATTCAGCACTTTGGATTCGGTCAGAGCCATTTGGGGATGATCATAATCTAAAAATTGAGCAATCTCCATTGCTCGAGGTCCATGATAGCTATGTGTGATGATGACGATGGAGGTCCAGCCATACTCCTTCATGATACGCTGGCTGAAAAGCAGATTTTCGTAAGTACTGGTCGCCTGGTTTTCTAACAAAATATGCTGTATAGGGACTCCCCTATCTACCAAGTAGCGTTGCATACCCTCGGCCTCCGTATATGGAAAATCAGGTTGATCCAGTCCTCCACTAACAATTAGACGCTGCACCGTCCCATTGCGATATAATCGCAACGCTTCTTCTAATCTTTCTCTTAAAGCTGGGCTGGGCTCAGCTCCCCACATAGAGGCACCTAGTACAATGCCAATTTGGGCACGCTGGAGCGGAGTGGTAGAGACAGCTGTATTCATATTCCATACTCGGACACCTGCCCATACCAATCCGGCCAAAATGAAAATTACCAAACCAAGTATGAGACGCTTCGATACCTTGAATATTTTCCTGGAGCGACTCTGCCTGCTTTGTGGTTCATGGCGTTGGGAGCCAGTGCTTCTAATCCACTGCACAACTCTCACCGTTCTCTCTTGAAATCGCCGTTATGAAACCATTCTGCCCGGTGCTTTAGCGACATTTTAAAATAGGGGAACATATGAGCATCGATCTGATGTAACAGGTCAGCCGCCGTTCGGTTAGCCAATTCCGCTTCCTGCGTTGAAATATGACCCCGTTGTAGTGCCTCCTCCAGTTCATCCTCATCGACCAGAAAAATTTCGCCGTTTTTAAGCACAACAACATCCAAATACAAATCATCAAACCAAGGAACTCCTTGTTCCGTTACTCCTTGATTTCGGCAGGTATCAATGTACCATTCAACGATTTGCTCTCGATTGTCAAACATTGCAGTCACCACATAATGTTTACCTTTTGGATAATACTGCAACCAGGAATAACCTTTATCGGCTATGCAAAACGTATGACCACCATAACTTTTCCATAATGGCTCCTTGAGACTCAAAATAGTATACAGGGTCACATATCCTGTAAACGCATCACTTTCTACATACCGGCAAGCAAACTTGCGATTAGTGATCCTGCGCCAGTTGGCCCGGTCTCCGAATTTGCGCTTCATAAATGATGTTCCTCTCCAACATTGGTAAAACCAGCTTACCATATTTAAACTGTACACTCAAAAATAACCCCTGTATTACAACAAAAAAGGTATTTTCAGACTGCCTAAACAGTCCGAAAATACCTTCGAGTTAAAACTGAAACAACCTACACGAAATCATACTTGCTAATCCCGATTGTGACGCCCACGATTGGAGTTCGAATGACCGTTGGAATTGCCTTCCTGACTTCCATCCATAGTAGCTCCCGTGGTAGATGAATCCGTATTTACTGAATTTGTCATAGTATCCTCACCAGTAACGCCTGAATTCGGGGTAGTCGTCTGACCATTGCCCTGATTGGTATTATTTCCGGTACCAAAATTGTCGTTACTGTTGCCTGTGCCTCCAGTACCATTTCCATTGTTCACTCCA
>NZ_JCAJRU010000215.1:0-8667 GCF_059447605.1 Paenibacillus sp. N119s
CACAGATATGTGGGGCGGCTTACATTGTTTTAGGACTGTTCTAAAAAAATATAAGAGTTAATGGTATGCGCAATGAGGTTTACACGGGCCTCTCTTATTGCTTATCATGAGAGGGGTCGGAGTGTAAACTTACATAGGAAAGGAATGACTGATAACTACA
The DNA here is from genome assembly GCF_059447605.1 of Paenibacillus sp. N119s. Taxonomy (NCBI): domain Bacteria; kingdom Bacillati; phylum Bacillota; class Bacilli; order Caryophanales; family Paenibacillaceae; genus Paenibacillus; species Paenibacillus sp. N119s. Next base: position 161 of record NZ_JCAJRU010000215.1, read on the forward strand.
TGAACAATGCACCTGTGTTGAAGAAACCTGAGGCTATGGTATTTGATATGGACGGAACACTTTTTCAGACGGAGACGCTGCTGCTTCCTGCGTACCACAAGCTGTTTGATACGCTGCGCGCCGAAGGACTTTATGAAGGAGAGACTCCTCCCGAGGAGCTTATTTTGAATAGTTTGGGTATGCTGCTGGATGAAATCTGGAGAAGGGTAATGCCGGAAGCCAGTGAAGCAGCTCATAGAAGAGCGGACGAGTTGTTGCTTCAGCTGGAGCTGGAGGGGTTGAAGAATGGAAGTCATGCCCTGTATCCACATGTAAAAGAAACACTCCAGGCACTTCATGAGCAAGGCGTCCGTTTATTCGTAGCTAGTAACGGGCTGGAGGATTATGTAAAGGGGATCGCTGCTGCGTATGAAATGGTTCCTATTTTTGAAGGCCTGTACAGCGCTGGGGAATACAGCACGCTTTCCAAGGTGAATTTGCTAGAAATTCTGTTAAGCAAGCACGATATTTCGAATGTATGGATGGTGGGAGATCGTTCCTCAGACGTGGAAGCTGGCAAAAAGAACGGGCAGACGGTGATTGGCTGCGCTTATGCTGGATTTGGTGTGAATGATGAGCTGGAAGGGTCCGATGCGATTATTACGGACTTTACGCAGCTGCTTACGCTTTATAAAAACGCCGAGTAACTGTGAAAACACAGATTAGGGTTATAAATAGCTTTGATGCACCATATAAATGAATATATGCAGACGATGTCGGGCGGATGACAAAGCAAAGGAAGGCACCACTTACGCGGAGCCTTCCTTTGCTTTACTCTCAGTCTTATCCTCTGTTTGATCTTCTGTTTTTTGTTCTGCCTGCGGCTTGGGATTAATCTGAGTATGGTAGACCCACAAGGCATACTCCATGGGCCGGGTGATGGCACGACGATAGGTTTCTTTTTCGCCAATGCGTGAAAATACTTCGCGGGCCGGCTTCGGATTGACCTCAAGCACGTAGATATGACCGTCCTTATTGATTGCCAAATCGAGCGCAAGCTCACATAATGCCCCATAGCTTTCTTCCAGATATGCAGCGATGTCCAGTCCGAGCTTTTCCCCTTGCTTAATGATGTTCTCTCTCTGGTCTTCATCCCGAATCCATTGCGTTAGCAATTCCTTCATCGGTACGGCCTTGCCTCCACCATGCAGGTTGGAAGTGACACTCCGATGTGCTCCGATCCGCCCGGCACATCCCGTTAGCTCCCATACGCCTTGGCTATTTTTCTGTACCAGCATACGGTAATCATGGACCCTGCCATTCGGCAACTGCACAGGAATGCCTTCCTGAACAATGTAGTTATCCATGTTCCAGCTGCTCAGACGCGGCTCCAGACGATCCAGACGTACCCGCTGCTGGGGAATAATATGGCGCTTGTGATTGCGCCCTTCAATCAGATACAGGCCGCTTTGCTTGTTAACAGGTTCAATACGTAAAATGCCGCGACCACCCGTACCATTAATTGGCTTGAGGTATACTAGTGAATTCTGTTTGAGCATTCGCTTTACACTATGAAATCCGTCGAACAGCTCTGTTGCAGGCAGATGGGGGCGAAAGGCAGCCTTTCTCGCAAGCTGCTGATGAATGGCCCATTTGTTGCTCAGCGGTCGGTTTAGATACACAAGGTCTGTATACTGCAAGCGAAATTTCTTTAATTGGCGATACCGCTCGCTGCGCTGCACCCGGCAGCGGTCAAAAATCATATCGGGAAATTGTCGCCATTTACGAGTCCATTTACCACTGTGCGGATCATAAATTTGGGCAAGGAGCAGTCTGCGATCCTTATGGACATCCGCAGGAGTGAATACATACATATCCAGTCCCAGCCTTTTCCCTTCTGCAATCATGCGTTCATATATATCGCGTTCCTCCAGTTGCTTCTTACTGTTCAAATACAAAGTCATGATGCCTAGGACAGGTTTTGGCACAGCATTCCACCTTCCTCTGCCGTCTGCTCATCTTCGGATAATTCCCCACAAAATATCAGCGTGGGCTTCCCTGTCGGTCCAGTCGTCATTTCATGTGCAATAAGTCCAGCACGGAAACAGGTTTTGAGACTGGCCATATTGTCGGTGGCTACGCTGCACGTCAGACGGCGCAGCTGTTGGAGCTGGGCGGACAGCAGTCTAGCGCCCAGTCTGCGGCCCCGGTAAAGCGGACGAACAATCACGATGCAGGCATCCTTCCCATAATTCAGAGCGAGGGAAAATCCGGCAATCCGCAGCCCCTTCTCCGTGCGCACATATGCGCACAGGAGAGAGGAGCCAGGAGCGTTCAATTGCTCTGGCGTTAAAACAGCCAACTGCCGCAGAGCATTACGAGTAATGCGCATGCCGCCTGAACTGCGAGCCAGAAACAGCAACTGTCGTCGTCTCAGTACCCAACTGCGGGTAGGCAAATGTTGAACATTGCTAATTTGCGGCATGATTCCACTTCCTTGGTATTAATTCATTCGCTCGGCCAAAAAGGAGCTGTACTGAAAAATACGTCTAAGTGATTTTTGGCGGATATCCGGCTCGTCGAATTTCATCGGTTTGGCATTGGCTTCAAAAAACCAGAGGGTTCCGAGTGTATCCACACCCAGATCCATGGACATTTCACCATGAGAAAGACCGGATGCGCGTTCAATTTGACGTGCAATCAGAATGGCTGTACTTTTAACCTTATTCAGCAAATCTGTGCTTTCCTCAGGTCCAAAGAGTGAGGATAGAAGCTTGAACGGGTCCTCTACACTTCCCCCACGCGGAACATGTGTTGTAATACTTCCCTTACCCGCTAATCTTGCACCGACTCCGGTAATGCTCCATGCGCCACGGGCATTTTTTTGCACCAGAATGCGCAAATCGAACGGTTTTTTCTGATAGGTAGCCAGATCAATCCCCTGTTGAATGATATAGGGCGATTTGCCTGCCTCCCGGCGAATACGTCCCCATAGCCGAGACAACGATACAGATCGGTAGGTGATGCTTTTTTTGTCATGTTGAATGGTCAAACTATATGCCATCAGATGCTCTGGGCTGAATCTGAGAATCATAATCCCTTTTCCTGCTTTGCCGTTTTCTGGCTTGAGATACAGGTATGGATACGCAGACAGCATTTTTCCTAAGGAAGACAGATCGCTTAATCGCTTGGTGATCGGAACAAGTTGACGCGTGGATTCCGAGGTACGGAGCCATTTGAACAGCTCCCACTTGTTAAAAAAGCCTGGATTGTACAGTTCAACGCCTGGGGCGTGCGAAATTTCATCCAACTTTGCGCGCACAGAGGTTTTAAGCTCATAGTTACGATTGGGGATACGATTGTAAATGACCTGTGGGGTTGGAAAACTTTGTTCCTCCCACGTCTGTGAGTTTTTGTTATAGATGTAGCCCTTCACCGTTTCATCGGTCAGCTTCAAGTCCCTGACAGTAACAATGTACACCTGATACCCCATGCGTGTTCCGGTTTCCAGAATATCCCTGAAGTTTCGCTGATTCCCCTTGAAAAGTTGTACCTCGTCGTGCACTGTCAATACGGCAACGACTGGTTTTTGCTCCACCTGGGTATTCATATTTCCTCTTTTCTGCGGAATTTACTGAGGTAAAGACAGTGGTCCAAAATATGCTCCACGGATGCTTTACCTTCCGCACGCAACGAAGGATGCTGAAAAATGGATCGACCTGGTTTAGAATTGGCTTCAAACATCCATACCTTTTCATCCTGATCGATGCCCAGGTCAAATCCGATTTCACCCAGTAGATGCTGGTGATGGTATTCTATTGCTTCTGCTAGCGTAACTGCTACATTCTTGGCACGTTGAAGCACTTCACCCGCCCGGTCACCGAATACACGACCGAGCGCTTGCTCGGGTGTCATAAGGGAACCGCCGTTTTTGATATGGGTTGTGACACTTCCACGTCCGGCTTTTTTGGCTCCAATGCCAACGACGACCCATTGGTTATTGCCGTCTTTATGCATATGGAACCGGAAGTCAATTGGGCAATTATCAATTTCGATCAGCTGAATGCCCTGCTGAATGACGTAACCCTTTAGTGTCTGCCCCTTATTAGAGTGGAGCATCCGCAGCATGGAATTAAAAGAGGTGAATCGCAGCAATACATTGCTATTTTTCTTCCGGTACCTTACAAAATATCCTTGCTTGGGGACATACGACAGGCGATAGATTCCTTTACCGAGACTGCCGCTGCTTGGCTTGTAATAAGCAAATTGATGCCGCTCCAGCATACCTCGGATACGTTCAGAGCTAGGATTCATATAGGATTCAGGGACATAGCGGTTAACCTCTGGATTATTTTCCAACAGATGATAGATATCGGATTTATTGAAAAAACTCCAGTTAAAGAAAGGAATTCGCTTGCGTGAAAAGCGTTCGCGTAATTGATTGATCGCTGGGGAAAAATCAGAGCGACGGCTTGGCAAACGATTGTAGATCACGTCCGGCAGAGGTACGATTTTACGTGTAAACTCCCCGCTGGATGACAAAAAATAACCGTTAATCGTATCCGTTTGCCAGTTGATATCCCTTGGAGTAAAGGCAAAAATATAAGATTTTTTGCTGCCTTCCTTCAGCAGTTGCTTAATAAAACCTGTGCGTGATCCGAAAGGACGGGTGGTAGAGTTAGTAGCATCAGATAGTACTCCAATCAATGGTCCAAGCTGCACATCTCCATCCTGATTCCGCAAATAGATAGCCCCGCTTTTGGGAACACGGATTGCATTGCGTAAGCCGGAGGTCAAGTATAGATGGCGTCCCGCTTTCTGAATGGGTTTTACGGTTGCGGGAATCTGATCCTTGCCAAGGCGCAGACGAATGGACTTGGCTCCGGATAACTTAAGGCTTTTCAACAAGGCAGTGGATATATACGCCACCTTGTCGGGCTGCTGTGAGAAATGCACATTGCAATGCGTTAAACTCATCTGTTTATCCTCCTATACCGTATGTTCAAGGGAGGCGCCCGCGCCCTTTGGCCCTGTCGCTTTGGAATGGGTCATTAAATATCGAGCATATTCGAGCGGGCGGTTGACCGACCGAAAAGCGGACTTTGGCTGACGAGTCTGAAAAAAGGAGGCTCGACCAGGACGGGAATTAACCTCCAACAGCCAGATATTCCCGCTCTGATCAATACCATAATCGATTCCCAACTCGCCAAGGCGGCCATAGCGTCTCTCCAACGCTCCGGTAATGGTCAAGGACAGCTCCATCATCTGCTCGATGATGCGACGGGTGCTGTCCACGCCAAATTGTTCACGAAGGTATGGCTCTGCCGGATGGGCTTCCCCCCCACCGTGCAGATTGGAAGTCAGAGTTCCTTTTCTGCCTTCTCTCACGGCAAAGCCCGTCAGGCGCCAACAACCGTTGCCGTCCTTTTGCATGAGTGCACGAACATCAAAGGGATGATTGCTTTGGCTTGTTAATTTCAAATAAGGCTGCACGATATAGGCGCGTTTGTGTGCAATACCGTCGATCCATGACAATCCTGCATCTAATTCAGAAAACAAGCGACGGAACGGGCGGTTTTGAGAGTTCCTGCCTTGTACGTACAGTCCTTGGCCACCTTCCGTCAGTCGGAGATACAGCGTGGCCTTGCCATGGGTTCCAGACTGTGGTTTCATAAATAGCTCCGAATGGCGTTGCAGCCACTCCACAAGCTGGGTCGTATCCCGGTATGGGGCCGTAGGCGGTACAAAGGGCCGCACTTTATCTACCGTATGCAGAGCACGATATACCTGCCATTTGCCAGGCAAGTTACGCGACCAGTAGATGAGCTTGCGCGATTTTCGCTCCGCCATGTCTTCCAGTGTGCGCTTGACATTCAGGCTCTCATGGACATGGAGACAGCGGTTATAAACAATATCCGGCAAGGGAAAGCGGCCGAATGTCCATACTCCAGCACGATAAACATAACCCTGTATCGATTGATCTTCAGGTGAAACTCCTTCGGCGGTAAACGCCATTACGCTAATACCAGAGCGCCTGCCCAACAAACTTAGCCTGCGGCAGTAATCAGCTTCTGTAATAGGGGGAATAGCGTCCTGCTTTCGGCTAACAAGCACGCCGAGCATGCCTGGCATAACAAGGGACACCGACAACAGCTCCTTTGGCAGCTGGACTCTGGAAAAGATAAATTCATTTGAATCCGGCTGAATAACGGCAATATTCAATCATTTTTTTTACGGACGGACGGGTTTTCTGATCGTTCAATGGCGTATTGTCATTTTTGGATGGTTTGGAATTGACCTCCAGCAACCAGATACGCCCCGTGCTATCAATCGCCAAATCAATACCAAATTCCGCGAAATGGGCGGGAATCGCTTTTTCTACTCCGCTTGCGATCTCCAGTGCTGCTGTTTTGAGAGAGGTAAGACCACTCGATTTAACAGCTGCGGGCAGCGTGGTTTTGGCCAGTGCTTCTTTGACTGTACTGAGCGTACCACCTCTTGCCAGATTGGATACAAAGTGGCTGCCTCCGGCGATCCGAGCGACAATGGAGGTTACGGTCCAGTTTCCAGACGCGTTTTTTTGTACAAGCGCGCGAAAATCGACCGGACGCTTACCGTGATCAATCAAGGTAAGACCTTGCTGCAGCTGAAAACGTGTTGATTTCATTTTCACCGCCAAGCTTTTGTACAGTTTGTCGACGTTGGCGTATGTTTGCTTACGGGGAGTGCCCGCTGTTGTGGATAGCACCGTAAAGGTACCGTCGGTTTGCTTGTTAATGCGCATAATGCCTTTACCAAGGCTTCCGCGCACGGGTTTGACAAAAACAGAGGGATACTGGTTGCACATTTTTTTAAAAACAGCAAGGGTTTGCAGCAAGTGAGACTCGGGTAAATACTTTCGCAGGGAAGAATTAGATTTGAGCGCATCAAACACTTCGTTTTTATCCAAAAACTTTTCATTAAAAATGGCCGTGCCGTACTGCGATTTTACTTCTTTCATGAAATGCTGTACGCTAGTTCTGTTCTCGAGTTTACGGGAGGTGAGCCGGTTATTGACGACATCGCCAGCAGGCATGACCGTCTTTTTCCAGTCACCGTCATATACCCATCCCTGAACTCGCCCGGGCTGACTTCCGATATGCTCCGGGGTGAAGAAATACACATATGCTCCTTGTCTGCGGCATTCCCCGACTAGTTCACGGCAGAACAGGGTGATCGACCCGAAAGGCTTGTCGGGCTGTTCGGGATAGTCCCGACTAACCAGCACGCTAATAAGTGGGCCCACTCGAAGTGTCCGGCGGCCTCGGTTGTAGGTTACTCGCAGATCACAACTGGCATGATTGGCATGAAGCCCCATTTTTCGGGCCAGCACGCTTCCCACGCGTAGACCGCTGTATCGGGGTACCGATATGACGGTAACCTCTTGGCGGAACGAACCGAAGGCGAGCTGAACGGGGTGGCCTGCGGATATCTTCCATTTGCGAAGCAGGGACTCGCCGACCATGAGTACGTCATCCTGCAAGATGCCCGATCCGATGATTTGAATCGTTGTTTTTTTGATGGACATCGTGGATCTCCTTCCGGGCAGCAACTTGATGTCTTGAAAGTAACGGGAAACGTGAATGGGCTGTAATAGCACTGATTCATCATATGAGGACATATATACCTTGGTGATTGACGGACAATGTGAAATGTTGACACAAAACTTGTAATGGAGGAATGAACAATCATGAATATCTATGACAAAGCCCATGATTTAGCGAAAGCATTGAAGGAAAGCAAAGAGGTAGAGGAAATTACGTCAGCAATGAAGCTGATTGAAACGGATCCGGAAGCCAAGAAAATGCTCGACGATTTCCGTGAACGCCAAATGGAAGTACAACAGCGGATGATGAGCGGCGATATGCCGGCACAGGAAGAGATGGAAAAGATGGAAAAAATGTTCGAGGTACTTAGCTTGAACCTTAACATCCGTCGTCTGTTTGACGCTGAACGCCGCCTGAGTGTAATTATTGAGGACGTGAATAAGATTATTGCAGACAGTCTTCAACATTTGTACGGTTCGTCTATGTAAGTTTGTCTCATATTCCTTCCTGTCCTCTCATAGACTAGATACATAGAGTCACAGGGAGAGGAAGGGATACGATTGGGTTCTTTTAAGAAATGGAAACACGGTTTGTACACACTGATTGCATTGGCTATGGTTTTGGTCGCATTACCGCGCATCTCGCTGGCAGGTGGATTGAACTGGGTCAACGGCTTTGGGGTGGTCTGGGTACTTTTTGCGTTACTTGTCATCGGAGCGAACCTGCATTTTTTGCTGGGTGTGGATGAGGAAAAACGCAAAACGCTGGAGCGTGTGCGACGGGCCAAAATGCAGCAGTGGCAGATGAAATGGGATAATAAAGCTGATAAGGGAAATACGCTGTAAGATATTCTTTCAGTTTGCCTGAAGCTTATGCTCTTAAATTTCAAATCAACCTAGTTATGAAGCGGTCCCTTGTAACAAGAGGGGTCGCTTTTTTGCT
>NZ_JCAJRU010000216.1:0-8424 GCF_059447605.1 Paenibacillus sp. N119s
ATGGTCCCACCGCTGTTGAAGGAATAGTACATCAAATACAAGATAGGCGCATACAACACGAGAAAAACAAGCATCAAATATATATTTCCGAATCGATTTTTATTTACCATGCCGTACCCTCCGTTTCGTTCCCGAGGTGAGCAGCATAATGATAGCCATCGCCAAAATCAGGAACACAGCAACTGTAGAGCCCATCCCCCAGTCCTGAGTAACTAGAAAATGCTGCTCTATCGCCGTCCCCAGCGTAATTACACGGTTACCTGCAATCAGACGGGTAATCATAAACAGCGACAACGCCGGAATAAACACAGCCATACAACCGGATCGCACACCTGAAAGTGTTAACGGGAAAACAACCCTGCGAAATGCAATCCATCTGGAGGCTCCCAAATCACGGGCTGCATCCAGCAGTGAAGGGTTCAAACCCTCCAACGCATTATAGATGGGCAAAATCATAAAAGGCACAAATATATATACAGATACAAATACAAAGCTGGAACTGGTAAACAAAATTTGCTGACCACCCAACCCAACCATGCCTAACACCGCATTCACCGGACCATAAGTTCCGAAAATGCCGATAAAAGCATACGTTTTGAGCAATAGGTTAATCCAGGTCGGCAAAATAATGAGCAGCAACCACAACTGCTTATGCTTGGTGCGAGTGAGCAAATATGCCGCCGGATACGCCACCAGCAGTGAACATACAGTGATCAGAAATGCATACCAAAATGAGCTAAGCGTCATGCTTAAATAAACAGGCGTGAAAAACTGAGCGTAGTTGCTGAATGTGAAATGACCATCCACATCAAATAGTGAATAGTAAAATACAAGGACTACTGGAGCCGCCACGAACAGCACAATCCATAAATAGTAAGGCAGCAGATACGCTGCTCTAGTATTACCGGACATGCTGCTCCACCTCTTCATAGGCTTCCAGACGCCGATCAAATTCTTCTTCTGTCTCCCCAAACCGCATGACATGAATGGCTTCCGGGTCAAATTTTAGACCAATTTCACTGCCCAGCTCCGCCTTTTTGGTAGAATGCACCAGCCACTCCTGACCTGAATCATCATAGCAGCTTATTTCGTAGTGAACTCCACGGAACAATTGGGTATCCACCTTAACACGCAGCTTGCCTTCATCCACACTGGTAATCTCCAAGTCCTCTGGCCGGATCACAATTTCAATCGGCTCGTTCGGACGCAATCCTCCGTCGACACATTCAAACTGTCGACCGTTGAATTCCACTTGATAATCCGCAATCATACGTCCAGGAACAATATTCGATTCGCCGATAAAATCAGCCACGAACCGATTAATCGGCTCATCATAGATATCATTTGGCGTACCGCTTTGCTCGATCTTGCCTTTGTTCATGACAAAAATTTCGTCTGACATGGCCAGCGCTTCCTCCTGATCATGCGTAACGAATATGAAAGTGATTCCAAGACGCTGCTGCATTTCACGCAAAATATACTGCATCTCTGTCCGCAGCTTTAAATCCAGTGCCGACAGCGGTTCATCCAACAAAAGAACATCAGGCTCATTGACGATAGCACGTGCAATGGCCACACGCTGACGCTGGCCCCCGGACATCTCGGAAATTTCCCGTTCGCCGTAGCCTTCCAGATTGACAAAGGACAACGCCTGTGTCACCTTCTCTTGAATATCCTTTTTGTTCATTTTTTTGATCCGCAGACCAAAGGCTACATTTTCAAACACATTCAGATGTGGAAATAATGCATAGTCCTGAAAAACCGTATTGACCTGCCGCTCATTGGCTGGAACACGATTAATGAGTTTTCCATTCAAATAAATTGAGCCCTCTGTCGGCTCTGCAAAGCCTGCAATCATACGCAGAATCGTCGTTTTACCGCAGCCGGAAGGACCTAGCAGTGTATAAAATTTACCACGCTCAATCTCAAAGCTGACATCCGCCAGCACCGGGGGATCGTTATCATATTGTTTGGTCACCCGTTCAAATCGGATGATGGTTTGCTCTCCCATAACACCCTCCTTCAAAAATTCGACTTCATTCCATTCATTCTGTTCATTAAACAAAATTACTCAGGGCGTTTCATTCACCCTTGAGACTTCCATGTAAAATAGTCTGTCAGCACACGGATGGCCACTTCGATCGCTTCCTCCGCAGGCTCCAGCTTGGCATGGTGCAAGCCATAAGGCGTATCCACGCCAAGCCAGAACATCAGACCCGGAATTCGTTCCAGGAAATACCCGAAGTCTTCTCCGGTCATCGCCTCTCCGCATTCAACAAGCTGCACATCCTGCCGATTTCTGACCCAGTTCATGAATTCCTCAGTCACCTTGGCCTCATTGTACACCTGCAAATAATTGGAGCCATAATGAATCTCCGCTTGACATTCAAAACCAGCTTCCACACCGCGCACCAGCGCTTCAATCCGCGATTTAACCAGTGTCATCGTCTCAGCAGACAACGTGCGGATCGTACCTTCCAAACGAGCGGTTTCCGCGATAATATTTTGCTTCGTGCCGCCGCTAACCTTGCCGACCGTAATGACCGCTGCATCCAGTGGATTCACATTACGAGCTACAACCGTCTGTAGTTGCCCCACCAGCTGACAAGCAGCTACCACCATATCATTCGCCTTGTGCGGATAAGCCGCATGCCCGCCTGTACCCTTGAGGTCGATGAAAAGCTCCGACGTATTGGCAAATAAGATACCCGGGCGAGTGGCGATGGTGCCCACAGGATATTCAGGAGCAACATGCAATGCGACAATTTCATCCGGTATCCAGTCAGACAGTTCTATGCTGTCCCGCATAGGCAGGGCTCCACCAGGCCCTTCCTCAGCTGGTTGAAACAACACGATCAGATCATCCTTGATCGGATGGCTTGCAAAGTGAGTCACAATTCCCAAACCAATTGTCATATGTAAATCGTGTCCACATGCATGCATGTAGCCAGGATGGGTCGAACGAAAATCGTACCCCGTCTCTTCTTCAATCGGTAGGCCATCCATATCACAACGATATCCATAGCGGCGTTCAGGAGCCGTTCCATGAATGAATACTAGCACCCCCGTTCGCCATGTACGAATCTCCATTCGCTCCTGGGGGAGCGTTTCCAAGTAGTCCAGCAAGTATCGTTGTGTTTTATATTCCTCAAACCCAGGTTCGGGAATTTGATGCAAATCTCTTCGTATTTGAACAAAAGAACGATAATCGACCGTACTCATTTGCTGCTCCGCCTCCTTTTATAGCTCATCCGTTCTTAGCTGGCAAAAGAACAAAAGGACAAAAGCCCGGCGCAGCCGCCGAGCCTTGTCCGTTGTGCTTCGTCCCTAAGTTATGCTGTCAGTGCATCATGCTCCTGACAAGGAATCGTTCACCTTTGGTACATAAAAAACTTTGCCTTCTTACAGAACGCGCAGTTCTTTCAGAATCTCAGTTTTGGATTTGGTCTTGTCATCGACCTGTTTGATTACACGTGCAGGTGTACCAGCTACTACGGAGTATGGAGGCACATCTTCAGTTACAACCGCTCCAGCTGCAACAACTGCACCTTTACCAATGCGTACGCCTTCCAGTACAACCGAGTTCGCACCGATCAATACTTCGTCTTCTACGATAACAGGCTGTGCGGACGGTGGCTCAATAACACCAGCAAGGACAACGCCTGCACCGATGTGGCACATGTTGCCTACCTTAACACGACCGCCAAGTACAGCATTCATATCAATCATGGTGCCTTCACCAATCGTAACGCCGATGTTAATCACTGCGCCCATCATAATGACGGCGTTGTTACCGATGCCCACCATATCGCGAATATAGGCGCCTGGCTCAATGCGTGCATTGATGCCTTTCAGATCCAGCATAGGAACAGCGGAGTTACGGCGGTCATTTTCGACCACATAATCTTCTTCTTTTGCGTTTACGCTATCCAGTACCGGCTTGATATCGGCCCAATCACCAAATACCACACCGCTGTCTCCAGAAATAAAAGCTTGAACATTCTCGCCAAAAGATGCGGAAGCCAAAGCTCCTTTTACATATACTTTAACAGGCGTCTTTTTCTTGCTGTTTTTAATCACGTTAATGACTTCTTGTGTATTCATTTCGATGGACATAGTAAATCTAACAACTCCTTCATCGCTTCATACGACTTCGCAAGCCGGAATGATCTTATTCTCTCATCCTTTATAGCACAAAAGTGCAGGTCTCGCAATTACAGATTAGACCTTCAGAGTGCTAAGCTAGTACCTATAATAACAAGTCTCGGTCGTTTGAGTGCCTTAAATTCATGATTATCGGCTAGTGACCGTCTGACTTGAAATCAGGCTTATTTATTTGCTTGCAGGCTCTCCAGCGATGTATAAATGAAGGATTCGAATCCTTCCGCAGGTTCCCCTTGTGGAATGTTCACTTTCACGCTAAAAGCGCCCGTAGTATTTTCCACAACAATATATTGTCGTGTGATTTTCGAACCGTTCGCTTGCAAGAACAGGCGACTGCTGGTCAGCGCTTGAGGCACGGCTGCTTTGTCCAGCTTTTGCACCTTGCCTATGGAAGCAAGGTCCTTTTCGCCTTCTTTTTGAAGCTTATCCAGATTAAAGTCGGAGGGCAGCTTCGTAATTTCGGCGTAGTAGTTATCATCTACCGCCAAAGCGACACGGTTCTGATCGGGAAATAAGGACATCGGGTCAAACACATACAGCGAATAGCCCGTTCCCTTTGCCAAAGTGGCAGTCTGCTTTTCCTTATTCCCTTCGAGGTTAAGCTCAAAAGTTTGAGTTTTCGCGCGTTCCCCGCCTACTTGTTGACCAAGACTTCCGTTTTGATTGCTATCTGTTGCAGCCTCTGTCTTTTGTATTTTCGTTAAAGTCAGTTGTTTCGCTGTCGCGTCGCCCTCTACTGCTTTTTCGTTATATTCAAACGCTACTGGATCGCCTTCCTTAAGTCCAGCAATTACCGTATCCAGCCCCTCCCCCAATTGAAAGGATTGGGCTTCGCCATTGATCTCAATCTCTACCGTATGCGGGTCAGCAGCTCCGTTGTATACACCTGTGCCCTTCTTAACCTGCGGCTCAGCGACCTGCTCTGGTGTGGCTTGCGGCTGTTGCGCTTGCGGTTGGTCAGCTCCTTGAGGTGTATTGTTGTTGGTTTGCGGTTTCGTGCCACAGGCTGACAGAGCCAGCACTGCCATGATAGTCAGTAGTAAGATTGAAAATGTGTTATGTTTTTTCATAAAATCCACCTCCACTTTGATAGACGAGCTTGTGTGGCAAAAGTTCCATGCAGCGTCTCATTTAAAAACCTTCCTCTAGCTCCCGTTTATGATATTCTCAGGATTTTGCAAAATCCTAACACCATGGGGATGCCAGGTACGGTATAATGGGCTGTATTAAACCTCATTTTCGAGATACCGTTAGAAGGAACATTTACGTATTTATTTTCTTCCATACGGATGGAGCTGCCACATGAATCAAGCACACAAACCGTCTTTTTCCTTTGAATTATTGTACATCATAGGTATTATCGCTATTTCGTTCTCCTCGATCTTCGTCAGATGGTCTGAAGCCGAGGTGTCCGTCATCGCTATGTACCGTTTGTACCTGACCAATCTGCTTATGCTGCCATTGGTCTGGAAATACCGTACTGAGCTATTCAGCCTCACTCGCAAGCAGTGGATGATGATCCTCTGGTCCGGTATCGCGCTAGGGCTGCATTTCTTGCTGTGGATGGGCTCGCTGCGACTCACCACTGTAGCAAGTTCTACTGTTATTATGACATTGGAACCGATCCTTGTCATGCTTGGTTCTTTTTTGTTTTTCCGGACCGGCACAAATCGCGCTATGCTCTTCGGAATGGGTATGGCCTTTGTCGGCTCGCTAGCCATCGGCGCAGGAGATTTTCAGGTCTCAGGACAGGCCCTGCTCGGGGATGCACTGTCCTTTTTGGGGATGGTAGCTGTGTCCATCCATATGCTAATGGGCAAGCATCTACGCGAGCATTTGAGCGCTTTTGTGTATAACTTTTGGGTTTTTATCATCGCAGCCACATCGCTTGCGCTGTATAATGTGGTCAATGCTATACCTTTTACTGGATATGCTCCACGGGAATGGGGACTGTTCCTGCTGCTTGCCATTGTGCCTACGCTGTTTGGACATTACCTGTTTAACTGGCTGCTCAAATACATCAATGCCACCGCGGTGTCGATGGCCGTACTCGGTGAGCCCGTTATTTCTTCCCTGCTGGCTTGGGTGCTGCTTGGGGAAAGGCTGTCTACCTTGCAATTTGGTGCAGGCTTTTTCATCCTGTTCGGCGTATGGGTTTTTATCCGATACGGAACGGATTTTAAAAAGCAAGTTGTTCACCAAAGTGAAATGCCTAACAATGAGCGTCCCCTAAAGGCTAGCTCTTAGCTTATTACCCCATTTTCATAAACCATACTCAATGGATTAAATTTACCGTTAAATAAAGGAAGGCGGAATCTTCTATGAAATCCATCGTATCCAAACGCTGGCTGCTGGCCCGATTGTATGAACCAGACATAATCATTGCCGACTGCCGTTCCGTGCTCGGACAAGCCGGGGCTGGACGGACCGAATTTAATGAAGACCATATCCCAGGGGCGGTGCACTTCGATTTGGAGGAAGACCTTACCGCTCCTCTAGGCGAACATGGCGGTCGCCATCCATTACCTGATGTGGATACACTTGCTGCACGTCTGAGTCGTGCCGGGATCAACTCCGCTTCACGCATCGTTGCTTATGATGACCAAGGGGGGATGATGGCCTCCCGTTTCTGGTGGCTGTTGCGCTACCTCGGACATGAGCAGGTATATGTGCTGGAAGAAAGCTACAGTGCCTGGAAGGAAGCAAAGTTCCCCGTTACGGCAGACCAGCCGATTCGCATTCCAAGTACCTTCACACCGAACGTACAGACGCAAATGCTCACAAGTATGAAAGAAGTACAACGTATATCTGTAGATTCTGTTCCTGTTGGCTCCTATATCGGTTTTTCACCTATATTGATCGACTCCAGAGAGCGTCCGCGCTACCTGGGGCTGGAAGAGCCCATAGATCAAGCAGCGGGGCATATTCCCGGTGCAGTGAATTTCTTCTGGAAAGAGGTCTTGGATGAAAAGGGGTCATTTAAAAACTCGGAACAATTGCAGCAGCACTTTGCCGACCTTGATCCAAACGCAGAAATTATCGTGTATTGTGGTTCTGGCGTATCCGCCTGTCCGAATGTTCTGGCTTTGAATGAGGCAGGATTTAGTAATGTGAGACTCTATCCGGGAAGCTGGAGCGATTGGATCAGCTATGAGGAAAATCCGGTGGCGACTGGACAGGAATAATCCTTTTTTAACAGATATACAGGTTCTAAAGATAAACACACTGCCTTAAGCGATTGAGCTCATGGCAGTGTGTTTTTTCTCTCATCGAATTTATCGATCATTTAATCCCTTTCCAGAGAGAATGTCTTGCTTACATTTTTCAATCCTTGATTCCCGAGTTTTAGATTGTTTGGGCGCAGAAAAATGCATAATATATGCTCTTTGTCGTCCCGGCGTCAATGCAGCAAAAGCAGTTTTCAAGGCAGGATTTTCATCTAATTTAGCTTGAAATTCTTCAGGAAATATGAGTTCTGTATTCTTTTTGAAATCCACTTTTAAACCGGCTTTTTCCACTTCAATGGCTTCATTAATATAGGCTTTCAAGATGGTTTCCATCTCCACGATTTCTTCAACATTCGTGAACCGAATCTGGCGTCCCGCCTGCGTATCCTCACCAGGTTTGATTAGAATACTATTGGGGTCTTTTAACAAAGCACCTTTGAAAAACATAAGCGCACAGTGTTCTTTAAATCCTTGTATTATAGCGATGTTACTATTCTGAAACATGTAGCATGGTTTACCCCACTTCAATTCTTCAGTGAGCTGGCAGTCAAGCATGATCGCTCTCAACTTCTCCATTTCCGCCTGCCATTTTTTCACTTTATCTAAATATGCATCAACTTTAGGATTCATTTCCTCTCTATTTGTCATGTTAGCTCCCCCCTTATTGTTTTTGCTCATAATGTTTATGTATATATATTTACAGAAAATCTATAGAATAGTCATCACAATGCTATATTTATTATACGTTCACCTCATCCCATCTATAAATTACATAACCCAATTGACATATAACTAATAATAAATAAATTACGTTTATGCATAGATATATTTTAATTTTTTTCTTATATTTATCTAAATCTACTTCTTCGTTCGCTTCTCTTTTTTTTATTTTCTCACTCCAACTCATTATTCTTGAGAATTCTACCGCACCCAATACTCCCCATAGCAATGGAAAGACTAGGACGTGTCTGAAAACTCATTACTGAGTCAATTTGAAAATAGCGGCTACGTATACAAACGACAAGAATGACTT
>NZ_JCAJRU010000217.1:0-8423 GCF_059447605.1 Paenibacillus sp. N119s
TGGTTCGCAGATAGAGCGCTGAAGCGCCCCTCATTTTATTCAATATCCCTATTGTAAGCTGATCGGGATCTCCCGAGCCCAGACCTACGACCGTTAATGTTACGCTCATATCCAATCCTCCGTTCCGCAAAAGCAGGATTCAGGCTCCGAAAAACACCCGGCGCTGTCCAGCTTCCGCTTCCTTTGCTTTGGCATTTACTATACCACAAAATGGTATAGGCTCATAAAATGGCTTGTGCGCCTTCATGTGGCAAGCTGTACAACCCGGGCTAAGCCAGTACACGCAGTCTGCGCAGTGCGGCTGCCAGCGGACGCCCGAGCTTGGGCACCGCCACAAGCTCGGCTTCCGTGATCAACCTCAAGCGTGCGAGGCCGATCACGAACACCACGGCGCCTGCCGCTACACCCAGCAGGCTCCCCGCCGCTGCTGTGGCACGACCCCCGGCAGCCCAGCCCAGGGCACCCAGCACAGCGCTGGTGCCCCACATCGCCGCCCAGGCTGCTGCAGCCAAGGCGACAAGCAATGCCGCCGGTTTGAGCACACTGGCGGACCAGCTCGCGCGCAGCCCCACCAAGCGGGCCAGCAGCGCAATGTTGATCACAGCCGCCAGCAGATAGGCGACTGCCCCTGCAATGGCGGCGCCCGCCGTGCCTAGCTGCGGTACGAGCAGCCAGTTTAGCAGTGCCTTGGCCGCTGCGGCGGCGAGCATGGCCAGAGCTGGCGCGCGAACCGCGCCAAGCCCTTGCAGCAGCGCAGCCGAGATGATGCTGAGCGTACCGCCTACAGCCGTCAGCGCCATCCAGCGCATCACCGTGCTGCCAGTGTCGTCTGCATACAGCATCACATTGACGGGCACGGCCAGTACGATCAGACCTGTCGCAGCGGCTAGTCCCAGCAGCCAAAACCAGCGCAGCGATTGCTCGCACTGACGACGTGCCAGCTCCGTACCTCCGGTCACCCGAGCCTCAGCCAGTGAGGGTATGAACAGTGCCGACAATGTGGTGGCCAACATCATGACCAGCTGTACTAGTGGAAGCCCTCGGTTATACACGCCGAAGGCCACCATAACCGCAGTATCGTCCAAGCCCTCCTGCTTTAACAAGCGAGGGACGGTAAATGTATCTACCAGATTAATTAGCGGAACGGCTAGCGCTCCAAGGCACACAGGCAACGCATAACGCAGCAGTGCCTTTAGCAAAGCACCGTTGCTTTCCGCTGGGCGAAGCTCACCCATCTGTGCTTGCACTGTCGCCACGATCATTCCTTGCCGTTCAAGCCTTCTTCGGTGCCCTCGCCAATACAATAGCATGACAATCAGGCCCGCTGCTCCGCCTGCTGCTGAACCAAACACTGCTCCAGCGGCAATCATATCCGCCCCTGCTCCTTGTGACAGCATAAACAGCAGCAATACGATCATCACGCTTACCCTTATCGCCTGCTCCGTCACTTGGGAGACAGCCGTCGGGATCATATTTTGCAAGCCTTGAAAATAGCCCCTCAGTCCCGCCATCACCGGCACGAATAAAAAGGCAACTGCCGCTGCCCTCACCGATGGAATGACATGAGCGTTATCGATCCACTGACCGATTAGCGGTGCACACGTATACATTAGCAGCCCTAGGATTAATCCAAAGACGCCCAATACAAGCGAAGAAAGCCGGGCAACACGTTGCCCCGCTGTCCGGTTGCCTACGGCCTCATACTCAGCCACAAACTTGGATACGGCCGCCGGGAATCCAGCCGCTGCAATAGTAATGAACAGCGTATAAAAAGGATACACCGTA
This sequence comes from Paenibacillus sp. N119s, assembly GCF_059447605.1. NCBI lineage: Bacteria > Bacillati > Bacillota > Bacilli > Caryophanales > Paenibacillaceae > Paenibacillus > Paenibacillus sp. N119s. Next base: position 1,786 of record NZ_JCAJRU010000217.1, read on the forward strand.
TTATAAATGCCAAACACGCCGTCGCCGCCAATATTTTGCAGCGGGATTTTTTGCAATGTGCCGATCAGCTTGCTCGCTACTGCTGCCAGTGTCAAAATGACAGCGCCCCGTAGCAGCCGCGAAGCGGCGCGATTCTCTTGCATTCTCCGTCTCCACTCCCACCTAAGCATTTTTACGAGTCCTATTATACCGTCTCTTCTTCTGGAAAGAAAAAAAAACCTGTACAACGTTGAACGGCTTTGGCCATTCTTTACGTCATACAGGGGTGAAACGGAGTGTTACTGTTCCATTTGTTTGCCCAGGAAGCCAGCGGCTGTTTCAGCCATCTTGACCTCCATTTCGGACATCTTTACATTTTCATCCTTGTTCAACAATATAACAGCACCAATAGGATCACCACCCGAAACAATGGGAGCCGTCACAAAGGACGAGAGTGTTTCTTCGTGGTCTCGCGTTAGCTCATAAGAGCCACTGGCTGTCTCCAGCACAGTTTTACGATTATCCATGCTACTTTCGATAATGCTGCCGATCTGCTTGTCCAGAAACTCTTTTTTCGAGCCTCCAGCCACCGTAATAATGGTATCACGATCGGTAATCATCGTAATATGGCCTGTGCTTTCAAACAGGGACTCAGCATATTCTTTGGCGAAATCACCAAGTTCACCAATAGGAGAATACTTTTTCAAAATGACTTCTCCGTCACGATCCACAAAAATCTCAAGCGGATCTCCTTCACGAATTCTCAAGGTGCGGCGAATTTCCTTTGGAATAACTACCCGCCCAAGGTCATCAATACGGCGAACTATACCAGTAGCTTTCATTTCACATGTTGCCCCACTTTCTCAAGAAGAATTTAGTAAACTACTGACGGTATCGAAAGACGCTTCCACTCCCCCAGAAGCGGTCACGAAGAACGTCGCGGTCATGGTGTTTATGGTGATATCTGACCATAGTATTCATCTGTTCCCAATTCCTTATGCATGTTCAGTTATTTACCTTCGCTTGCAGCTCCATCTTTGGCTGTTCCAGCTTTAGTATCGCTCGTACCGCTTGTTGTTCCGCTCGGTGTAGTTGTACTGCCTGCACCGGACGTTGCACCACTGTTTTCTTTCGCAGCAGGTGCCTTCGGCAGATTGATTTTCAGGTCAAGTTTCGCCAAATCATTTTCGGAGAAGTTTTGAATACTTTCCCCAGCCAATTTATTTTTCAGGGCAGCCTTTTCGTTGTCCTTCAATTTATCAAATGTTGGCTCATTCCGGGACTCCACTTTGATGATGTGATATCCGTATTCTGTTTCCACAGGGTCACCAATTTTGTTAATCGGTTGAGTCTCGGCAGCCTGTTTAAAAGCGGGTACCCATTGTGCTACGGATGCATTCTCATACAGCCCCCCATTAGATGCGGAACCTGGGTCTTCCGAATACTTCTTGGCAATCGTTGCAAAATCTGCTCCAGCGTCCAGCTTCGCCTTTACTTCTTTGGCCAGCTTGAGAGTAGCCTCTTTTGTGCGCTGTTTCTTTGTTTTTGGATCTTCGAAATTAATCAATACATGACGCACAGTTGCTGTCGTGAATTGATCTTTATTTTTCTCAAATTCCTGTTTCAGCTGCTCATCCGTTACTTTATTGGTTTCGCTGTTAATTACCGTCATTACACGCGTGAAGTAATCTTTCACACCTTGTTCAGTCAGCTTTTGATCAGTCAGAAATTTCTTAAACTTGTCTTCACCGACCGATTTTTTATACTGCTCCAACTGTTCATTCCCTTGTTTGGCACCCTGTTCCTTGGCTTTGTCATCCGCCTTCGCTGCCAATAGCTTGTACACTACTTCCTGCTTTACAATTTGCTCCCGTACCTGATCAGAAGCTAAAGCAGCCTCATATTCCGGATACAAGAATTTCATCATGCTGATTTCTTGGTTGAACTCATTTTCGGTAATCGTTCCACCCTTATAGGTCACGACAACCTTGCTGTTGTCCTTCGGCTCGTCCTTGACCTTACTTTCATCCGCTTGCTTCGTACATGCTGCCAGCACCGATATAGCCAGCAACGCTGCCATGCCCAAGGAGAGCATTCTCCAAGGTTTTCTTTTATTTAGTTGTGGCATTTTGCAGTTCCTCCTTCAATGTGAATGCTTCTTTCAATGCACTCAAAAATTGCTCCAGCAGTTCTAGCAACTGTGGATCATCTAGACCTTTGCCCTTTATGCGTGCGCTCATAGATGTGCCCTGTTCAAATTGTACACGTCTTTCAAAGCGATTGCCAATCTCGGCAAGTTTGGCAGTCTGAACCGCCTGCTGGCGTCCTTCATGGAATTTCAGCACGATATTGTCATCCCGCTGTACAATGGACTCGATTCCATACATCCGTCCATATACTTTAAGGCGAGCCACAGCAAGCAAATGACGAACCGCCTCTGGCAAATCGCCAAATCGATCGACCAATTCGTCCTCAAGCTCGGAAGCCTCGTCAAAGGTGCTGACCGCTGCAACCTTTTTATAAATCTCAATCTTCTGGATGCTGTCATAGATATAGTCTCCAGGAAGGTAAGCATCGACACCCAAATCAATCGATGTACTCCAATTCCGATTGGACTGGTCCTCTTCTCCAAGCACACTGACTTTACGCTTATTGATTTCCTCAGCCAGCATTTGCGAGTAAAGATCAAAACCGACGGATGCGATGAATCCATGCTGCTCGGCACCAAGTAAGTTTCCCGCCCCGCGGATGGACAAATCGCGCATCGCAATCTTGAACCCGGAGCCCAACTCCGTAAATTCCTTGATAGACTGAAGCCGCTTCTCCGCCACCTCTGTAAGCACCTTATCACGCTGGTACGTGAAATAAGCATAGGCAATCCGATTGGAACGACCTACACGCCCGCGCAGCTGATACAGCTGGGATAGCCCCATTTTATCGGCATCGTGCACGATGAGTGTATTCACATTGGGGATATCCACACCGGTTTCGATAATGCTTGTGCTTACCAGCACATCATATTCACCATCCAGGAAATCCAAAATGGTTTTCTCCAGTTCCGTTTCAGACATCTGTCCGTGACCTACACCCACCTTGGCGTCTGGGACAAGCGCATTGATCTCGGCGGCCATCTCCTGAATGCCCTGCACGCGATTATACAGATAGTAGACCTGCCCTCCGCGTGCCATCTCGCGTTCAATTGCCTCACGAACCAGAGTCTGGCTATGCTCAACGACATACGTTTGCACTGGAAAACGATTTTCCGGCGGCGTCTCAATGACTGACAAATCACGTACACCCAGCATGGACATATGCAGTGTACGCGGAATAGGTGTTGCCGTTAACGTTAATACGTCTACGTTGGTTTTCAATTTTTTTAACTTTTCTTTGTGCGTTACGCCAAAACGTTGCTCCTCATCAACAATGAGCAGCCCCAGATCCTTAAACACCAGATCCTGTGAAAGTAGACGATGAGTACCGATGACAATATCAACCGTACCTTGTCGAACTCCCTTGGTCGTCTCATTCTGCTCTTTGCGCGAGCGGAAACGGCTCAATACCTGAATATTGAACGGATACCCGGAAAAACGCTCACGGAATGTTTCATAGTGCTGTTGTGCCAAAATCGTCGTCGGTACCAGCACAGCCACTTGTTTGCCCTCAATAGCAGACTTAAAGGCAGCACGAATAGCCACCTCCGTCTTGCCGTAGCCTACGTCACCGCACAGCAAACGATCCATCGGACGACTCTGCTCCATATCCTTCTTAATTTCTTCAATGGCCCGAATCTGGTCACGTGTCTCATCGTACGGGAACATATCTTCAAATTCCTGCTGCTCCGGCGAATCCTTTTCAAAGGCAAACCCCGGTGCTGACTGTCTTTCCGCATATAGCTTGATCAAATCATCCGCAATGTCCTGAACTGAGCTACGGACCTTGCTTTTAACACGCGTCCACTCATTGCCACCCAGTTTATAAATCTTGGGTTCCTTATCCTCTGAGCCCACATACTTCTGAATCAGATCAATTTGTTCAATCGGTACAGACAGCTTATCCCCGCCCGCATAGAGGACATGCATGTAATCCTTATGGATACCGCCAACCTCCAGCGTGCCGATTCCCATGTACTTCCCGATCCCGTGATTTTGGTGTACGACATAGTCGCCCACCTTCAGCTCACTGTAGCTCTTAATCCGCTCTGCGTTGTCTACATGTCTGCCCTGCTTACGTGCTTTCCGCTGTTTCTGGGAGAACATCTCACCCTCAGTGATCACTGCCAGATGAATAGACGGCATCTCAAAACCACTTTGCAGATTACCAATCGCCATGGTTGGCTCATCAATACCGTAGTCTTGAAGCACTCGCCGCATCCGATCTAGACGTTCGTCTCCACTCGCCAGCATCATAACCTGTGTGCCTGCCTTGCGCCAGCGATCCATCTCTGCCTTGAGTACATTCATTTGACCGTGAAAATCCTGCATGCCCCGGCAGATGAAATTCAAAATGTTTTGCGGCTGGGTATGTGGAACCTGGCGAAGGAAGATCGACAGGAACAGCGTTTGAAATCTCCGGTTATACAACAGATTATCCGAGTCATCCGATAGCTCCAGTTGTGGTAGAGTTTTACCGTTTTGAAGCAAATGCAGATTCCACTCAGACTCATCCCGTTCTAGTTGTCTGGCTGTTTCCAGCATCCGCGCTGGTTCATCAATGATCAGAATCGTATCTTCCGGCATATAATCTGCCAAGGTTTTACGTTCTGGATACAGCAGAGAGATATATTTATAGATTTCGTCAAAATACACATGTTCCCGCAGCAGCTCAATTTCGCGATGAATTTCCTCTTTCAGATGCTGCTTAGCTTGACGATCTGTCATCTTGTCCAGTTGTTCCCCCAACAATATGGCGGCGGCATCTGCAGCTTGGTCCATACGCTGGTGATTTGCAATAATTTCCTTACATGGCGTTACAGTAACTTCTTGTACCTTTTCTATGGAACGCTGGTCTTGCGGATCAAACATACGGATGGAGTCAATTTCATCGTCAAACAACTCTACACGATAGCCCCAACGGGTCGTCATTGGATAAAAATCAACAATTCCCCCGCGTACACTCATTTCCCCACGAGACTCCACACGCTCTACACGCTGATATCCCATCTCAACCATATGCAGCAAAAACGCTTCCAGCTGAATCGTTTCTCCCTCTTTTAGATCAATACGAGCCTCACGCCACGTCTCCGGGATTGGTAATAGACGCCGTACTCCAGAAAACGGCACGACAACAATCCCACGAAAACCCTGGGCGCATCGGATCAATACATCAATTCGTTGGGATAATGTCTCTGGACTGGATATGGCTGCTTCAGCAGCTACCAACTCGTTAGCAGGGTACAATAACACCTGATCAGGGGAAAGCGCTTCCTGCAAATCATCTGCTATTTTTTGAGCGGCAAACATATTGTGTGTCATGACCATTAACGGTCGTCCGGTATCTGCAGCAAGTGCGGCCATCAGTACCTGTCTTGAAGAGCCTGACAAACCTGATATCAGCTGTTCCTTCATGCCTGAGGATATACCTGCCGCAATGGATGCATAATCAGCATCCTTCGTAAAAGCCTGAATAAGTGCTTGTAACAAAAAAGGCACCCCTTTATGCTTATAAATAGTAACATGTAAACCGAAAAAGAAGCCTCAGCAATGCTGCCAAGGCTCCATAAGCGGAATTGCCGCTTCACCTCTCAAGCTGGTACATCAGACCAGTTGAATACCTGTTATTGGAGCGGGTTTACGAGCAGACTCAGCTCTGGATTATTTTCCAGTGCCTGACTGCAGTGCTCGCAAATGACCTTAACGGTCACTTCACCACCCGAATTATACGCTATTATATCTCTACGTTCAGCAGGGGTCAAGGAATGGAAGCCCAACCTTTCTTCGGTTATTGCTGCGGAGTCAATTCGCCCCAAGAAAGTTCGACAATGTCTGCATACATAATTAACAACCATGTAATGTATATGCCTCCTGAAAGTTTTCTATACCTTTCAGTATGTCCAACAATCTTCCATTTAAGCCCGTTCACCTGCGTCAGAGCTTACTTGTTGAATTCAGCCATCGTCCGCTCAAACGGATGATTCAGACTGTATTCTAAAGCGTTGCACGTATCTTCTATCATTCCGGTCAACAGTTCCTTTTCCTTCTTAGGAAAGGTGCCTAGGACATAATCGACAATAGCATATCCAGGCTCTGGGCGAGAAATGCCCATACGAATCCGATTAAAGGACTGCGTCCCTGTATGCTGAATGATCGATTTAATGCCATTATGACCGCCTGCGCTACCTTGATAACGCAGTCTTATTTTACCGACCTCTGTATCCAGATCATCGTATACGACGATCAGATCTTCCATATCGGCCTTATAGTAGTCCATATAAGCACGCAGAGACTCGCCTGAGAGATTCATATATGTCATAGGCTTAATCAATACCGTTTTTACGCCACCAATGTGGCCTTCACCAATCAAGGCCTTACATTTACTTTGGGTAATCTGAATATTATGACGCGAGGCCAGAGCATCTAAGGCCATAAACCCGACATTATGTCTCGTTTTCTCGTATTGGGGACCAGGGTTGCCCAATCCTACAATCCACTTCATTAACCTTG
>NZ_JCAJRU010000218.1:0-8423 GCF_059447605.1 Paenibacillus sp. N119s
TGATATTTAATAAACAACCCAGCATATGTATTTATCGGTTAAAAGAGAGATTTAGTTTACAGAATGACCCATTCATTATGGCATTTACTATGTGTAAATCTGGAATTGGAAGTTATGAAAGAGACGTATAAAATGGAAAAAAGCATATAATAGGTGGTAAGAAGATTCCAAAGAGTTATTTATAAAAGGTTGAGCTTTAGTGAGAGAGGAGGATTCAGGTTATGCCAAAAAACGATAATATGCTGGCTATTCTATGGATGCTGAATTCGGGTGTAAAAATGACCGCAAAACAAATATCCGAAAAGTTAGAAATCAATATAAGGACAGTTTATCGGTATATTGATGCTCTATGTGCCAGTGGGGTGCCTATCATATCCGACACGGGTCATCATGGCGGGTATAGCTTGCTGAATAATTTTATTAGAGCACCTTTGCTATTTGATATGGAGGAAAAAAAGGCACTCCTTCATGCTGCTGTTTTTGCAAAAGAGACTGGATACCCTTTGAGTGAGGCATTAAGCAGTGCGACGTCAAAGCTGAAAATGTATTCGAATCAAGAGCAGGAAAGTATACTTAGCCGTCATTTAGCCGGATTTGAAGTGATAAATCGCATGGGAGATCCTTCTCTTCAGCCGGTATTGGCCGAATTGGAGCAGGCTGTAGCCAACCAATTCTCTGTTGAAATGGATTATCGCACAGGTCATGAAGAACAACCCAAGAATAGGGTGATAGACCCCTATGGAATGGTGTACTGGAACAACAAATGGTATACTGTTGCATTTTGTCACCTAAGGAATGAGATCCGTAGTTTTCGGGCAGAGCGGATTTTACAGATCAAGCGTACTCCAAACCTATTTAAGCGTCCTGAGGCTTTTTCGGCTCGTGAATTTTTTATGCAAAATCTGTTACCTGATTTAGTAGGTAAGGATGGTTTAATTTCTTTAATGATTAAAGGCAGGTCAGAGGCATTGGATGACTTATGTTTGCATTGGTTTTTGGGGCATCATCTGAAAGAGCGAACCGCTAACCAAGCCATCTTTTTGCTTGAGGAAAAATCACTTCATACATATGTCCCTTATTTACTCCTACCCTACGGGAAATCCATTCAAGTCATCGAGCCACAGAGCTTGAAGGAAAAACTAGTTGCTGTTGCGTCGGAGTTAATAGAATATTATCAGCGCTAAAAGCTTCACTGACAGTAGATGTCAGTGAAGCTTTTTTATAATGGGGATAATCACGGGTTACCGAGGGCTGGTATCACTTGATAAATTATAAAATAAGGAGAACCTGTGAATGAATAGGACGGTATATCTTTATGTATTTGACACTATGGCAGACTGGGAGATCGGTTACTTAACTGCCGAACTGAACTCGGGGAGATATTATAAAAAGGGGCTGGTCCCATCCAAAATAGTTACCGTGGGAATGGAGAAGACTCCTGTCACTACCATGGGCGGATTGAAAATCCTGCCTGACATCAAACTGGATGAGTGCAGTATTGAAAGCACAGATGCATTGATTTTACCCGGTGGAAATACATGGACAGAAACCATTCATCAACCGATCTTAAAAATTGCTGAGAGATGTTTAGAGGAAGGTATATGGGTGGCGGCGATTTGTGGTGCTACCATCGGACTTGCCCAGGCAGGACTGCTGAATGCACGTTGGCATACAAGCAATGATCTGGAATACCTTAAAATGATCTGTCCCACCTATACGGGCGGAAAGTATTACAAAATAGAGTCTGCTGTGACGGATGGAAGACTGATCACTGCATCTGGAACGGCTCCGTTGGAATTTTCCGTACACGTTTTGAAAGCTCTGGGTGTGTTTTCTTCTAAAACATTAGAAGCCTGGTATAGTCTTAATAAGACACGTGCACCCAAATATTACTATGAGTTGATGGATTCAATTCAATGAAGGTATAAGTATTAAACTGAACTGTTACGAGCATTTAAAGGAGGAGTTAAAATGACTGAAAGCAGAGAACACATGGGAGTGTCAGGTAAATATACAAAGAAGGGGGTGCCCAACGGCTTTACATCTATTACCCCGTTTATAACCGTGAAGAATCCTTCGGAAGCGATAGAGTTTTATAAAGCGGTTTTTAATGCAAGAGTTAAGGATATTACTGGATATCCTGATGAGAATGGCAATACAATCATTGTTCATGCGGAATTAGATTTTGGAAATGGTTTTTTGCAGCTGGGGGCAGCGAATCCGACATATCAATTGGTCTTGCCGCCAGATGAAGGAAATGCGTGTTATTCTTTCGGAATTTATGTAATGAATGTGGATCAGGTCATTGAAAATGCGGTAGCAAGAGGAGCGAAAGTAAGGGAACCCGTTACAAACTTTGTTTCAGGCGATCGATTCGCAAGTATATTGGATCCCTGTGGAGTAAGATGGTCTATTATGACCAGGATCGAGGATTTGTCCGAAGAAGAAAGCAGCCGTAGGGTTGCTGAATGGGCCAAAAGCTTTAGTGAAAAATAGATGCGATCACTTTTTTGGTAAAATGTATTAAAAGTGACTATCTGCTGAAATAGAAATCCGGATGCCAAATAGTTGGCGGAAAATATGGCATCATTATCATCACATATGGCCGTGGAGTGCGCGGTAGCTATAGATTGAGATGAAGAGCATTGATGTACGAGGGTTTAGAACAACTTGAATATATTACTGCATTCCAAATGTTTTTTTAGGATTGAGTGATGTTCATTGTTACTGATTACACAAGGGAAATAATTTGGAAGATGTACAGGAAAGACAGTAAAGAGGGGCGGCGAGCCCCTCTTATTTTCGTAATGCTGAGCATTTTTATTTATTTACAGAAAGTGCAGCACTTCATTTTCACAATTGAACATCATAAAAAAACTTTTTTCTCATTTAATGATCTTGCTATATTCGATAAAAGCTGAACTGTATTTCTTATCTCATCTTCCGTAGTGTCCGGGTGAATTGCACAGATTCTGAGAACAGTCTTTCCATTGAGTTGTGTCGTAAGCACTGTGGCGTACCCGTTCGTCACCATTTCTTGGGAGATCCTTTTATTGAGTGAATCTAATTCCTGGCCGGATAGCCCAGGTGGTGCATATCGAAAATTAACAATCGCTAATTGCGCGGGGCATACAATTTCCCAGTGATTATGTTTTTTGATTTCATCTTCAGCCCATTCTGCGAGTTGAACTCCATGCTCTATCACTTCACCGACAGCATTCGTGCCTAAAGCTTGCAGTGTCACCCATAGTTTCAGACTTCGAGCAGGCCGGGTTAATTCTGGACCCAAATCCCAATAATTAATATGTTCTTCATCAGTCTCGGCATCCTTCAAATATTCTGGGCGTGTGCTGAAGCAGTTTTTGAGTTGCTGCTTATCTTTGGCTAAAACCACGCTACAGGAATAGGTCTGCATTAGCCATTTGTGTGCATCCCAGGTGATACTATCTGAACGCGATATCCCGTTCAAAAGAGACTTATATTTCGAAGAAGCCAAAATCGACGCACCGTAAGCTCCATCCACGTGTAACCAAATATTATGTTTTTCACATAAGTCAGCAATTTCGTTTAGCGGGTCAATGCTTCCTGTATTGGTTGTGCCTGCCGTGGCAATGATCGCAAAAGGTTTCATGCCAGCCGCCTGATCATCCATTATTTTTTTCTCCAAGGCTGAAACATCCATACGAAAATTTTTATCACTTGGAACCTTTCTGATTTGATCACTACGGAATCCGAGGATGCGTAGCCCTTTGGCGACCGATGAATGAGTTTGATCTGAAACATAAGCAGTTCCAATCGCATATTCCTGTTCGGATAACTTTGCATTGCGTGCAGCCGCTAAAGCGGTCAGATTCGACAGCGATCCGCCCGACAGAAATAAGCCCCCAGCAGTAGCAGGATATCCTGCCTGGTCACACATCCACCGGATCACTTCCCCCTCTATAAGGCTTGCGCTTGAACTCTGCATCCAGCTTCCGGCGTGGGTATTATAAGCACAGGTCATGATATCTCCTAACCAAGAGTAAACAGACACGGGGCTAGGAATCATTGCGAAAAAACGAGGGTGTTGCATGAAGGCTTGATGAGAATAGACGTTTTTCCTCATTTCATCGACAATCTCTTTTACGGGTCTTCCTTTTTTGGGAAAGCCAATTTCCCTTAAATGAGCTATTGTATCCTCATCTGCAATGTTGATTACTTTTTGAGATCGAATGTTATTGTTTTCTGCTATAAATGAATGTACGAACTGCTCAATAATCTCACCTAATTGCTGATTTGGTTCTTGATTCATCATAAGCATCTCCATCTCCTTTGTTTAACTTCAACCAAAGTATAATATAACATCTGTTGTCATTTTGTGATATTCACCGATTTTATCATTACGTTTATTTTTAGGCTCTTCGCTATTACGTAAAGTAATTTTTAAGGGCAAAGCAAAGATAGCTGTAAAATCGCCGTTCAGTGCAAATGTTGGAAACGTGATGTTGAGAATGTATAGTACTCCAACTCAAGGCTGGTAAGTAGGAAGATACATAGTTGCTGTGTTGATTGGATGGTAACGACGAGTAATTTTTACAAGGCAGCTAAGGAGGCGGGGGAGCTTGAATATGGGAGGGGGAACCTTAGTTATCTGAAAAAGTATTAAAAAAAGAATGTATAGTACTTGTAAGAAAAGTGTTTGAAAACGCTTTGCCAGATGTTGCAAATGAGCTGCTTAAAAATTTGAAAAATGACTCCAATTAGTGCTCCAAATTCTTAAGAATTTTTATATCCAATGATTAAACTGGGAGTAAAAAAATACTGGTGGCCCTTAAAGATGTATTAGGAGCCACCAGTACAAACTATTTATGATATTGTTACATAATAAAAGCTATCTTTCGATACAGACCTTAATCTTGACTAAGAATTATTGTCCAATTTGTTCTAAGATTTGTGTGTAAGCATTCCTATAATGATCGGGGTTAGGATCTTCTCCTATGATCTTGGGTACGTCAAAGTCAGACAGCAGGAAATGGTGTTTGGGTTGAACCTCATGCCTTGCTAAGCAACTCTTGCAACAGGACAAGGGACAGCCGTCAATTGCAATGATGTCACGTCCCGATTTCGCTGTTCTGACAAGGGGTTTGACATCACCACCAACACCAGCTATACAGGACATTTCAGCGACTTTTTCTCGATCCATTTGTATAGCGATCATGTTAGCGGTTTGTGCTGCGGAGGAACATCCAGAACATGAATAGACAAGAGGTAAATCAGTTCTTTTCATCTTTGTACACTTCCTTGTTTTTTCTTTGTGATCGATCACAGTATCTTTGGTTTCAGCTGAAATAAATTTAAAATTGTTTGTATTTTAACTTAAATTTACAGTCTAAACCGTGATTGTGATCACGACATTGTTTTTGTGAAATCTGCTATAGGGCTAACTGTGTGTATGTAAATCAGCTAGATCCCCTTTTTAACTTAATTTTTCTAATAGAGAATTAGCCCTATCTAAATATAAATCTGGGTCGTCATCCTTGATCAGCATTAAAATTTCTTGCAATATAAAATAAGCGATTATTAAGTTGTAGTATGTCTAGTTTGTTGCAGTGTACGATCTGCTTTTATAATGTAAACCTAAAAAATCTTAGATAATGCGATCAATAGGCTAGAGAATATTTGTGAAGTGCATGACGGGAGGGTCAAGCGAATCCCGTCTTTACCCCTTCCATATAGATAAATTGCTTATCCTGACTTAGCTAATATCCTATAGCTTCTTCCCATTCGGATTAGCGTAATCATTAATATAATAAACAGAAATTTTTCCGGTTTTATTGTAAATTTTTGGAATTATTTAATGGTATCAGGATAATACAGACTGAAGCATCAGACATCATTTTTTTTTTTGGATTGCCAAGCAGTAGTTGGCATAAAATCATCCAGTTTTTTGCATGTTTAACATCTTTCATTTTTCATTAATTTTAAATCTAATATACTAAAAATGGGGAAAACAAAATGAAACCAGTCTTAAGGCATAATTGGGATTTAGCTGAAACGGAAGCGATAAAGTTACAACAGGAGTTATCTAAAAAAGTTACCAAAGAGGATCAATTCCCTGAAATTCATTACGTGGCTGGGGTAGACGTGGCATATAGTGAACAAAGTGATTTATTAGTTGCAGCAATCGTTATTTTAGAAGCACACTCTTTAAATATAGTGGAATCAGTAGTAGTTGAAGATTCTGTGCAATTCCCTTATATCTCCGGATTGTTTTCATTCAGGGAGCTACCATCTATAGTTAAAGCATTTAGAAAAATAAAGACCTTTCCTCAGCTTGTAGTTTGCGATGGTCAAGGAATTGCTCATCCAAGACGATTTGGATTAGCCAGTCACTTAGGAGTAATCTTTGATATTCCTACAATTGGCTGTGGAAAAACGAAGTTATTGGGGGATTTCCAAGAACCATCTAAAGAAAGAGGTGCATGTTCATTATTAATGAACCGTGAGGAAATCATCGGAAGTGTATTAAGAACCCAAGAAAACATTAAACCTCTTTTTGTATCCGTAGGTCATCGTATTTCATTAGAAACAGCCTGCAATTGGATTCTAAAGCTCTCTCCACGTTATCGCTTACCAGAAACAACTCGACAAGCTGACCAATTGGTGAAAAAAGTTTTATCAAAGATATATTAATAGACTAATTAGCTTTATCGTGATAGCTAAACGCCCATCACGATAAAGCTAATTTTGTACATAACGATCAACTGATACAGCAACCGAAATTCGGAGAAGATAAACACTTTTAAGAATTATTCTAGTCTCTTCCTAATTTACTATTCAGCTTTCTTTGGGTTAATAAATAATTAAAAATCTCACTTGTTTCTTGTAATTTACTAGACTTAATCAAATTGTTTTTATCGTCCCATTCCTGATAACTTAACTCCACCCCCAACTCGTGTTCGCTTACCGATTTAAGTTGTCCATTCTCATACCATTGAGTCCTTTTTCCCTTCGTCTGACCATAATGCATAATTTCTTCAGATTTTCTCTCCCCGGTATTATAAAACTCTCGAAGTAATCCATGTTTAAAACCATCTTTATAAAAACTAAAATATCGTAATTGACCGTTATCATATAATTCATAGGCTAATCCTGTAAAAGGGGTTCCACCCTCATCTTCAGGGTTGTCCAAAATTTCATCACTAGTAGAAGAAAACCACAAGTCTTCAAAATCCACCCCATTTTCCTTGACATAATCTAAAGTGTATAATTCATTTTTGTTTTCCATGATTATGTTTCAAAACCTCCGGTATAAAATTCGTTCCCTGTGTTATATATTCGCAATGAGGGCAACGTGGCATAGGGGTCCCTATAGGCATTTTTTTATTTATTTTTCTGGCAGAAATAACAAAGATCATAAAATCAGATAATCGGGCATCTGGCCTTTTCAATAAAGCTCTGTTTAAGGCTTTTACTTCTGCATGAGATCCTGCTCCAGCCGTCTTTATATATTCTTCCTTTATCTTTGCAGGCATATTAGTAATTCTTTCGTTAATTATTTTGTGCTGTTTCGAAGGTAGATCTCCTTTAGGATTATTAATATCAAAATAGTACTGCCCTGTTTTCTTATCTAATACCCCTGCTAAGGCTGGACCTAACTCATTTTTACTTAATCCTGTCTTTTTTACCCTGTCTAGTTCCTCGTGCACTGCTCCCCTCAAATTAATTCGTTGATGAAGTTCAGTAGAACTCAGTTTCCCATATTTAGCTCTTAGTTCCTCCAAACGGCTTTGTTTAGGTACTCCCCCACTTTTGGGTGGTTCAATAGGTTTAAAAGGCGCAGATTTTACGACTCCTGGTTCTTCAACGATAGATACTGGAGTTTTAATTGATTTAGAAGGTATCTTTATGTTCCTACCAAATTTAGCACCGTATAAACTTCCAACCATCTGAAATTCAGAAAATACGCTGCTGACAATAATCGCATTTGCCTGCCATTTTGGGATTTTTTCGCCTGTCCAATAGTTCTTTCCTTCTTTAGCTGCTTTAATCTGTTCTATAAAAATATCCACATTTTCTGGTTCGTGATTTAATTTGATTTCTCCATTTTTGATAGCTTCGTTATAGGCAAGAGTGGCTTGAGCTGCTTTCTGATCGGTAACTCCATTTTTACTGAGAACCCACATAGTACCCATAAATTTTTTATCATACTCATCGAAATTATAGGATACTTTGGCTTTTTCAGCTGCCATGTAGCTGTCATAATTGGCTCTCCAACGTTGTCTCAGATCTACAGGAACCTGCTGATACGCATGAACCATGGCATTCGATTCTTTAAGCAGGTTCTGTACTAGTTCCAATGGGCCTCCGGAATGCGCTATATGACGGGCGCTCGTAAACACTTTCCCAAGAATCCATTTGCTATAATAGGCTTGTTTAGCTTT